>JBBPIR010000003.1:143630-167844 GCA_038040195.1 Chloroflexota bacterium
TGGACTCGAACATCGCCACCTACGACATCACCGTCACCCCGGTCAACGACGCGCCTGTGGCGAACGACGACAGTGCGACGACGCTCGCGGGCGCCCCACACACTTTCCCGGCTTCAGGGCCTACGAGCCTCAAGGGAAATGACACTGACGTCGACAACACCAACAGCCAGCTGTTCCTGACTGGCGTCACCGACCCGCCGCACGGCACTGCGACGCTGAACCCGGATGGTTCGGTGACCTACACGCCGGACGCGTTCTACATCGGCAGTGACCAGTTCGACTACACCGTCTGTGATCCTGGGCAGGACGGAAGCGCCGCAACTACCGGCGACAACCTCTGCGACACCGGCACGGTCACGATGACCGTCAACCCCGGCGACCTGACGGTAGGCGGTGTCGTGACGGACGCCGATTTCCGTCAGATGAACGGGTTCGACGTGCTGTTCACAAAGGGCGGCACCAATACCACCCTGAAGCTCAAGAACACGAATCCCGGCACGATGCACTACCAGCTGACGCTCACCAATACGACCGGCGTGCCGATCGATAGCGCCAGCGGCAACGTGGCTACAGTGGTGTTGACGGTCCCGGGCATGCCGTTGGGCGCCAATGGCTGCGGCGTCGGAATCTCCTGCTCGCCGGCAGTAACAGCAGGCTTGGCCGACCCCGCCTTCTTCCTGAAGGGCGAACAAGCTGTAAAGGCGCATCCGGACGACAGGTCCGACGATATGCAGGTCTCGATCCGCTACAAGGATCTGACTGGCTACATCACGGCCGGAAACTCCTGCGATAGCCCCGTGGGCTGGACGTCCACGCTCCCTGCGGGCGGCGCCGCGAAGTGCATTGAGATCAGCGGCTTCTCGATTCCGACAAATAGATCAGCGACGGTCGATATCCACTTCGAGTTCCGGCCGAAGAACACCGACGGCTGGGCTAGTAACGCCCAGCTCTACTTCCGAGCCGGCTTCGCATTCCGCTCGACCGCGCGGGTTACATTCCCCGCAGTCCCGACCGTGCGAACGAGCAACCAGGTGGTAGGCATCGTCGGTGCGGGGCAGAAGGTTACGGCCATCGGCGGGTTCGTGTACGACGCCGTTGGAATGCCGGCGCCGGCAGGAACGACAGTCGAAGTGTTTGACAACTCAACTCCGCCAGCGTGCGGCGGCACCTACGTCGCCCGCGACACGGTCTCGACTGATGGCTTCTACTTCATTTGGAAGAAGGGCTCTGTCCAGAGCAACGCGTCCGCACTAGATCTTCCCTCCGGAATCCAGTACACGGTGAAGGTCTGTAGCGGCGCGGCCGAGCTCGCGAGCACGATGCTCCAGAACAAGCTGACGAGTAAGGAATTCCGGGAGGTCAACTTCCGGCTGCCGTGACCTAATCACGCCTCTCGCCGCGGTGCGACCCAGGCAGGCGACGCCTCGGTCTCGCCGTATCCTCCGGTTCATGGAGGAGCGCACCGACGACTACCAAGCCCAAGTTGAGCGGTGGCACGCCGAACGTGACGCACGCCTGCGGTCACCCGATGGCTGGTTGGCCCTGGTCGGGCTCCACTGGCTGACACCAGGCGAGCACGAGTTCGGGCAGCACCCCAGCAACCCGATCCGGCTGAGCGGACCCGATGTCCCGCCGCTGGCCGGGCATCTGCTGGTGACCGATGACGGGATAGTCCGCGTCCGGCCCCACCACGGCGCGCCGCTGACCCACGCCGGGCAGCCCGTGGATGGGGAGCTGGAGCTCGAGGACGACCTGGGCGGCGATCCGACGATCGTGGAGCTGGGTTCGCTCCGGTTCCACCTCATCCGCCGTGGGGCGCGCATCGGGTTGCGGGTACGCGACGCCGAGTCGCCGGCCCTGCGAACGTTCGAAGGCGTACCTCGCTTCCCGGTGGATGCCGCCTGGCGCCTGGTGGCCCGCTTCGAGCCGGCTGACCCAGCACGAACCATCGAAGTGCCGGACGTCCTGGGCGACGTCACGGTCGACCACTTCCCGGGCTGGGTCGAGTTCACCGCCGGCGGAGAGCCGCAACGGCTGACGGCCCTCGACGGGGACACGGACGGATCGCTGTGGCTCATCTTCACAGACCCGACCAACGGGACGACCACCTATTCCGCGGGTCGCTTCCTGTACACCGAGCCACCGGCCGCCGATGGCACCGTGGTCGTGGACTTCAACCTCGCCTACAACCCACCCTGCGTGTTCAGCCCCTACGCGACCTGCCCCCTGCCGCCCGCGGACAACCGGCTGACGGTGCCGATCCCCGCCGGGGAGATGCTGCCGGCGCAGCCGGCATCGGTCAGTTCGTCACAGGGATAGACTGACGAACCGATGCGCACCGATCCGACCGGCACCGTCCGGGCTCCCGCCGAGTTCCTGAACGACACGGTTCGGAACCTGGCCCCCTCGGGCATCCGCCGCTTCTTCGACATGCTGGCCGAGATGCCGGACGTCATCAGCCTGAGCATCGGGGAGCCGGACTTCACCACGCCCGAGCCGCTGACCCGGGCCGCGATTGCCGCCCTGGAGGCGGGGGAGACGCACTACACCGCCAACGGCGGGATGATCGAGCTCCGCGAGCGCGTGGCGGCCAACCTGGCCGACCGGTACGGGGTCCGCTACGAGCCCCGCGGGGAGCTGGTGATCACGGTCGGGGCCTCCGAGGCGCTGGACGCGACGGTGCGCGCGGTGCTCAACCCGGGGGACGAGGTCCTCTATCACGAGCCGTGCTTCGTGGCTTACGCCCCGTGCATCACCCTGGCCGGGGGCGTGCCGGTGGCCCTCCCGACCTCGGACGCCACCGATTTCCGGGTCACGGCCGAACAGATCGAGGCGGCAGTCACATCGAAGACTAAGGCCATCTTCCTGGGCTATCCGAACAACCCGACCGGGGCGGTGCTGAGCAGATCCGACCTGGAGGCCATCGCGGCCGTCGCCGAGCGCCACGACCTGCTGGTCATCAGCGACGAGATCTACGACCGGCTGGTGTACGGCGACCATCGGCACACCGCGTTCAGCGCGCTGCCCCGGATGCGTGACCGGACCGTGCTCATCGGTGGATTCTCGAAGGCGTATGCCATGACCGGCTGGCGAATCGGATACGTGGCCGCGCCTGAGCCCCTGATGGCGGGCATCGCCAAGGTCCACCAGTACGGGATCATGTGTGCCCCGACCGCCGCCCAGCATGCGGCCATCGCCGCGCTGGAGGTGGGGGAGCCCTACGTCCAGGACATGCTGGCCGAGTACGACCGGCGCCGGCAGCTCATGGTCCGCCGCCTCAACGAGATCGGTCTGCTGTGCTTCGAGCCGATGGGCGCGTTCTACTGCTTCCCGGAGGTCAGCGCCGCGACCGGCCTGGCGGCCGAGGACTTTGCGCAGGAGCTGCTGACCGAAGAGCACGTGGCGGTGGTCCCGGGCGAGGCGTTCGGACCCTCCGGCGCGGGCCACGTCCGCGCCTGCTACGCGACCGCGTACGAGGACATCGTCGAAGCCATGGACCGCATCGAACGCTTCGTCGAGCGCCGACGCGCGAGCGGGAGCGGGACCGGGAACGGCGGAGCGAACGGCGGAGGCGGCGGAGGCGGCGCCTAGAGCGGCTCGATGACCATGCTCTCGACCACCTCCGTGGCGTGGTCGAGGAGGTGGTCGTACTCGACGTCGGGGAACGCCTCGATGACGATGATCACGGTGGCGGACCCGCCGTCTACGGCGATGACCCGGGCCGTTTCGGCGTCGTTGAAGTGGAAGTCCCCAACCACGGGCAGCACCCACAGCCAGATCCGCCCGCCGCCGGTGGCCTCGCAGGCCGCATCCATCTCGGTCGTGAGGTCCACCTGGAGCGCGGGCCGGCCTCCAACCTCGACCTCCACTGGGGCTGATGCCGTGACGCCGGTCCGCGCCGCCAGGAAGGTCATGAAGTCCGCCGGGGTGGTCCCGATGGTTGACGTTGCCTCCGACGAGCAGGCGTCGGTAAAGATCTCGCCGCTGTAACTGACCACGCTGACCGCGTGGTTACCGCCGACATCGGCCAGGAAGAGTGCGAAGCCGACATCCTGGATGTCCACCAGTCCGGACCAGTCGTGGTCGTCCAGGGTGAACTCGATGTGCGCTCCGGTCGTGTCCGAGACGTAGTCGCCAGCCGCAAGGGGGCCGTCGCAGACCGTCCCCGGATCGCAGGCCGCGGGCGATGGTATGCCGGCAATGGACTCCTCGAGTGTCGGCAGGGGACTCGGCGACGGGGTCACCGAAGCGCTGGGGGCGCACGCGGCCAACAGCAGGAGGCTGGCCAGGGTGACGGTTCGCTTCATCGGTCCAGGGAGGAGAAGCAGGCGCGGGCGAAGTCGAGCAGGGCAGTCACGGAAGCGCGGTCGTTCTCGGTCGATTCGGCCGACAGTTCGATCTTCGGCTCCTCGGCCACCATCCGCCAGATGGATCGGGCGGTGCGTTTGTTGTCGTCCCATTGGGCGTCGCTCTGGAGGCGCATGCCGCGCACCGACGGCCAGCGGGTGAGGCCGCCGCGCAGCTCGTAGGTGGCCTCCCCAGGCGCGGTTACGCCGTAGTTGTAGTCCAGCAGGCCGATGTCGGTGGCCACCAGGACCCGCTGACGGTCGCCGTCGGCGTGCATGGTGATGTGGGCCGCCAGCTCAACCGCACCCAGCTCCCCGAGCACCCGATGCATGAGCGCCCGGGACCGACCGATATCCTCCCACTCGCCGACCTTCACGGGACGGAGCATACAATCCGGCCGTGGCCATCGGCACCGTCTACGAGACCGTGATCGGGATCGAGGTCCACGCCCAGCTGCGCACGGCCTCGAAGATGTTCTGCCGATGCCGCACGGCCCCGCTGCCGGGTCAGCCGGACGAGCCGAACAGCCGGGTGTGTCCCATCTGCATGGGCATGCCCGGCACGCTGCCGGTCATCAACCGCCGCGCGGTGGAGCTCGTGATCCTGAGCGGGCTGGCGCTGGAGGCCGAGGTCCAGACCGATGCCGTTCGCTTCGAGCGCAAGAACTACTTCTACCCCGATCTGCCCAAGGGCTACCAGATCAGCCAGTACGCGCTTCCGCTGACCGCCAACGGGCGGCTCCGGGTGCCGGTCACGGCCGAAGATGGGGAGATCACCGTCCGCATCACCCGTGCTCACCTGGAGGAGGACACCGCGCGGCTGCTCCACGGAGGGCGCGGCCACTCCCTGGTGGACTTCAACCGCGCCGGCGTGCCGTTGATGGAGATCGTGACCGAGCCGGACCTCCGGACCCCGGCCCAGGCTCGGGCCTACGGGGAGGTGCTCCGCGACCTGCTCCGCTTCATCGGGGCCTCGGACGCCGACATGGAGGCGGGGTCGATGCGGATCGAGGGCAACGTCAGCATCCGCGAGGTCGGGAGTGAGCTGCTCGGGACGAAGGTCGAGGTCAAGAACCTGAACTCATTCCGCTCGCTCGAGCGGGCCATGGAGTTCGAGGTCGAACGGATGACCGAGTCGCTGGCTGCCGGCGTGCCGCTGACCCAGGAGACGCGGGGCTGGGACGAGACGGGCGAACGGACCATCCCCCAGCGCTCGAAGGAGGAGGCGAACGACTACCGCTACTTCCCCGAGCCCGACCTGCCGCCACTGCGACCCTCAGCCGAGTGGGTGGCCGAGATCCGAGCCAGACTCCCCGAGCTGCCGGCCGCGCGCCGTGAACGGTACGTCGCCCAGCTGGGCCTCTCGCCCTACGACGCGGGGGTGCTGACCGCGGAGGTCAGCCTGGGCGACTACTTCGACGCGGTCGTGGCGGCGGGCGCGCCTGCCAAGGCTGCCGCGAACTGGTTGAGCGGCGAGTTCAGCCGGTTACTGAACCAACATGCCGCCGAGGGACTGCGGGCTCGTGACGTGGCCCTGCCGCCCGAGGGCCTGGCCGAGCTGATCGCCGAGGTGGACGCGGGACGGATCAGTCCCGCCAGCGCCAAGCAGGTCCTGGCGAGGTGCTTCGAATCGGGAGAGATGCCCCGCGTCGTCATCGTGGCCGAGGGGTTGGCGCAGGTCAGCGACGCGGTGGTCATCGCCGAATCGGTGGACGCGGTGCTCCGCGCCGAGCCGGCGGCGGTCGGGGAGTATCGGTCCGGCAAGCGGCAGGTGTATGGGTACCTGGTCGGGAGGGTCATGGCGCGCATGGACGGCCGGGCCGATGCCCGCCTGGTGAACGAGGAGCTGCGGCGGCGGCTGGACGCCCTTCCGGATGGATGACCCTGAGGCGCTGCGGGCCTTTGGCCTGGAGCTGGCCGACGCGGCGGACGCCATCTCTCTGCCGGCCTTCCTGACCGGACCGGAGGTCAGCACCAAGGCCGATGGCACGCCGGTCACGGCGGCCGACACGGCCATCGAGGAGCTGATACGCGACCGGGTCCGGCGCCGGTTCCCGACCCACGGCGTGCTGGGCGAAGAGTTCGGGGACGACTCGGGCGCTGATGGGACGCGCTGGATCGTGGACCCCATCGACGGGACCGCGAACTTCGCGCGCCACATCCACGTGTGGGCCACGTTGATCGGCGTCGAGCGTGACGGGGAGCTGGTGGCGGGCGTGGTCTCCGCGCCGGCGCTGGGGCAGCGCTGGTCCGCGACCCGCGGAGGCGGCGCGACCACGACCCTGGGTGGACGGACCTGGCCGGTCCGCGTCTCGGCGGTGGCACGCCTCGAGGAGGCGCATCTGCTCCACGCCGGCCTGTCCCCGTTCGACAACGAGGGTCGCGGCGAGGGGATCCGGGAAGCGCTGGCGCGATCGTGGCGCGACCGCGGCCTGGGCGACTTCTGGGGCTACATGCTGGTGGCGCAGGGATCGGCCGACGTGATGGTCGAAACCGGGGTTTCGGTCTGGGACCTGGCCGGGCCGGCGTTGATCGTGACCGAGGCCGGCGGACAGTTCAGTGATCTGGATGGCACGCCCGGTTACGCCGGGCCGACCGCCCTGGCCACCAATGGCCTCCTCCACGCCGAGCTGGTGGCGCTGCT
Organism: Chloroflexota bacterium; assembly: GCA_038040195.1. NCBI lineage: Bacteria > Bacillati > Chloroflexota > Chloroflexota bacterium. Next base: position 150,621 of record JBBPIR010000003.1, read on the forward strand.
CGCCCGGCGGTAGGCCATCCGGCGCCAGGCCATTTGGCGCTAGGACATTCCCCGTAGGCGGAGCCAGGCGTCGGGGGTCGAGTCGCGTCCCAGGAAGGCGCGGACCAGCTCGCTGGCCGGCCGGCTGCCATTGGGCTCCAGGATCGAACGCCGATAGGCCGCCCCCACCTCGGGCGACGTGACGCCTTCGGCGGTGAAGCGGCCGAACAGGTCGTCCCCGATGACCTCCGACCACAGGTAGCCGTAGTAGCCCGCGTCGTAGCCGCCCATCGGGTGCCCGAACCCCGACAGCAGGAACGTGCCCTCCGGATAGGGCAGGCCCACGGGGGTGTACGCCTTCCGAAGAGCCTCGTCCAGGTCCGGCTCGGCCCGCCCGTCATGGATCAACAGGTCGACCTGCCCGTAGAACACCTGGACCAGGGTCTTCAGACCGATATTCAGGCGGCGCGCGGCCACCATGCGGTCGACAAGGTCCGCGGGAATGGGCTCTCCGGTCCGGTAATGGCGGGCAAAGCGACCCAGCACGACCGGGTCCCAGGTCCAGTGCTCCATGATCTGGGACGGGGCCTCGACGAAGTCGACCTCCGTCTCTCCGCCACTCGTGCGGTGGTACTCGGCCTGCGTCAGCGCCTGATGGAGGATATGGCCGAACTCGTGGAACAGGGTCTCCAGCTCGTTGTGCTGGAGAAGAGACGGCCGACCACCCCCCGGCGGCGTGAAGTTGGCGAGGATGGTGCTCACCGGGCGTTCGTACGACCCATCTGCTCGCCGGTGGCCGATGACCAGGGGGAACGCGGCCGCGTGACCGAACTTCCCTTCGCGCGGGAACCAGTCGGCATAGAAGTGTGCCAGCAGCTCCCCGCTGGCCCGATCGCGGACCTCGTACAGTTCGACCGCGGGATGCCACGCCCGCGCGTCCTTCACCTTCCGGTAATCGAGGCCGAAAACGTCCCCCGTGAGCGCGAACATACCCGCCAGGCAGGCCTCCAGGGGCAGGTATTCCGCCACCAGGTTGGCATCCACGCCGTAATCCGTTCGTCGCAATTGCTCGTCGTAGTACATCCAGTCCCAGGCGCTGATTAACCCGGAATGCCCATCGGACTCGAAGCGGGCGCGCAGTGCCGACAACTCCCGGTCACGGAACGGCTCAAGGCGCGAGACGAGCGAGGCATAGAAGTCGGCCACCGCCTCGGGGGTCTCGGCCATCTTGACCTCGATCGCGTAGTGCGCCCAGCTCGGATAGCCCAGCAGCTCGGCCGCCCGTTGGCGCAGCTGGAGCGCCTCGACGAGCAAGGGTCGGTTCTGGTCGAAAGACCGCAGCCAGTGCTTGCGGAACAGCGCCTCGCGCGCTTCCCGGTCCGCGGCCTGGGCCAGGAACGGGTACAGCTCGGGATAATCGAGGCTCACCCGGAAGGTCCCGGGCGCCGTGCCGGGTTTGAGCCGCTCCACGAACTCGTCCGGAAGTCCGGCCAGGCCCTCGCGGCTGACCTCGATCGCGTCCTCGTACTCGTTGATGTTGCGGTTGAACGCGACCTCCAGCTCCACCAGGCGGGCCCGAATACCCTCCAGCTCCATCCGAGCCGGTGCCTCCAGCGACTGCCCGGCACGGCGGAAGTCGCGCATCCAGTGCTCCAGAACCCGCTGTTGTTCGACGTTCAGCGTCTCGGCGCCGGCCGCCTCGGCCACTTCGCGGACAGCGCGGTACAGGTCCTCGCGGAACGGAAGCGCGGAGCGCCACTTCGTGAGCCGCTCTTCGGCGGCCGAGCCCGCGTCACGCACCGCCGAGTCGGTGTGGACCTGGGCCAGGAACGCACCCCGGCCGTAGGCCTCCGTCAGACGGGCCCCGGCCCGCTCCAGGGGCCCGACCCGAGCGTCGAAGGTGGCGGGCTCGGCCACAATGGCCTCCGCGACGAGTGCGTCCGCCTCCGCCAGGGCGCTGTCGGTCTCGAGGCGGACGGATTCCTCGGTGGCCGAGGCGTAGTCGTACAGCACGCCGGGATGGTACCCGGCGGCTCCGAGGAATGGTGCAGCGGCCGCCGGTGACGAGGCCATCGGGCTACCACGGGCTCCCCGTGAATACCCGTTGGCCTGGCGAGCGCAGGATCGAACTTGCATGACGCTCACCACGATCAGGTTGCCGGGTCGGAGCGGCGTGCGCCATAGTGTCGGGTAGCCGACTACGGCATGTTTCGAGCACGGAGATGTGGACTCGGCGCCGATGGTGCGTGGGCCCACTGTCCTCGCCCGAATTTAGAGGGCGGCTAGAAAGGGAAGGCAGCTCCCGTGGCGACGACGGCGCGGGGCCCTGGCAACCCGAGGCCGCGCCGCGCGCTGAGCCGAGCCGACAATCCGCTGGTGCGAGCCGTTGGGCGGGTGCGCGCATCGGTTCTTGCCAAATTGCTGGTCGCTTTCGTCGGCACGGTCGTCCTCCTCGTGATTCTGGGCGTCCTTGGCCTCCGGGTCATCGGCGATTCGAACGACAGGGTCGTCACGCTCGGCGATCTCCAGCAGCGGGCCACGGCGTACCGTCACCTGCAGACCGGTGTCGCGGGGGTGCAGCAGGTCATGCTACTGCGGGCCGGCACCTTCGAGGATGCACCTGAGGTCCGCACCTTCGCGGCGCTCTTCAGCGCCGAAGGTCGGCTGGTCACCGACGGATTGATCGGGTCCCTTCTCGGGGCGCAGAGCAGCGCCACCGACCCCAATCGGCTTGGGTTCGAGCCCCCCGCTGAGGACCAGGGCACGCTGGCGCAGATCGCGCAGGACTACCAGGGGCTCTCCGAAGTGATGGCGCGGATCACTCAGATCGACCAGGCTGGGGGTGAGGCCAGTGCAAGCCTGCAGCTCGTCAAGGACGTTGCGCAGCCTCTCGCCACTCGCCTCAAGAAGCTCGCTGACACGCTCGTGGCAAAGGTCCTGGGTGCCACCGACACGCTCATCAGCGAGAACGATCGTGCCTTCGCGGACTCGCAGCGTCTGTTCGTCGCCGTCGCAGCGGTGTCCGTCGTCCTGGCGCTGCTGCTCGGGTACATCCTGTCGTGGTCGCTCGTGGGGCCCATCAGGCGGATGCAGACCCGCCTGGCGGCGATCGCATCCGGTGACTTCTCGGGCCACGTCGAGGTCTCCAACCGCGATGAGCTCGGCGCGCTGGCCGCGAACCTCAATCAGATGAACGACGAGCTGGGACGCCTGTACAACGAGCTCGAAGCGGCCAGCCGGCACAAATCGGAGTTCCTGGCCAACATGTCCCACGAGCTTCGAACGCCGCTGAACGCCATCATCGGCTTCTCCCAGGTCCTTAAGCAGCAGATGTACGGGGCACTCAATGCCAAGCAGGCGGACTACGTCGATGATGTCCTCAGCTCCGGTCAGCATCTTCTGAATCTGATCAACGACATCCTCGATCTGGCCAAAGTGGAGGCTGGACGGATGGAGCTGCAGCCGACAACCTTCGCCCTTCCCGGCATCCTCGAGAACGCGATGTTGATGGTCCGCGAGCGCGCAATTCGACAGGGCGTCGGCTTGAGCGCCGCGATCGATCCGTCCGTGGGACTGCTTGAGGCTGACGAGCGCAAGATCAAGCAGATCCTCTTCAACCTGCTCTCGAACGCCGTGAAGTTCACACCGGGGGGCGGTCAGGTCACCCTTGCGGCGACCGTTGTCGAGGACCAGGTCGAGATCTCCGTCCGTGATAGCGGTATCGGCATCAATGCCGAGGACCAGGTCAGGATCTTCGAGGAGTTCTACCAGGTGGGCACCGCCCAGACCCATGAAGGGACCGGCCTGGGCCTGGCCCTGACCAGGCGACTCGTCGAGCTGCATCATGGTCGCCTGAGCGTCGAGAGCGAGCCTGGGGTCGGCAGCACGTTCACGGTCGCGCTGCCGCTCCGACAGCCAGACGTCGCGGGCGTGATGGCGCCTGCCACACCGGCGGAGCCGGCGTCGTCATGAGTGGCCAGGGCGCGGACAGGCTGATCCTCATCGTGGAGGACAACGAGAGGAACCTGAAGCTGGCTCGCGACGTCCTGCAGTTCCACGGCTTCCGCACGCTGGAAGCGATTACCGGTGAGGAGGCCGTGGTAACGGCCCGGCAGCACCTGCCCGACCTGGTGCTGATGGACATCGCGCTGCCCGGCATCGACGGGGTCGAGGCGACGCGCCAGCTCAAGGCCGAGCCGTCGACGGCAGCCATCCCGATCGTGGCGCTGACCGCGTCCGTGATGGAGGCCGACCGGGCACGCTTCGGTGCAGCCGGTTTCGCCGGTCTCATCGCCAAGCCGATCGATGTCCTGGCCTTCCCCGGACAGGTGCTCGCCTTTTGCCTGAATCCCGCCGAGGAGGTCTAGCGTGGCGCGCCCGTCGCGAATCCTGGTGGTCGACGACACCGCCCAGAATCGCAGGCTGATGGAGGCCGTTCTATCGCCGCTGGGCTACGCCGTATCGAGCGCCGCCTCGGGCCGCGAGGCGCTGGACCTGATCGTCGCCGAACCGCCGGACCTCGTGCTCCTCGACATCGTGATGCCCGAGATGGACGGCTATGAAGTCTGCCGGACGCTTCGGGCGGACCAGGCCACCCAGATGCTGCCGATCATCATGCTCACCTCGAGCGGGGACCAGGACAAGGTTGGCGCGATCGAGGCCGGTGCCGATGATTTCATCGCTCGGCCCTTCGATCAGCACGAGCTTCTGGCGCGCGTCAGATCGCTGCTGCGCATCAAGGAGTACCACGACACCATCCAGGCGCAGGCAGCAGAGCTGGCGGAGTTGAATCACACGCTGGAAAGCCGCGTCAGCGCCCAGGTCGATGAGCTGGAGCGTCTCGGCCGGCTGCGTCGCTTCCTCTCGCCGCAGCTGGCGGACCTCGTTGTCACCGGCGGTGACGAGGCCCTGCTCAGCAGCCATCGGCGTGAGATTACGGTGGTCTTCTGCGACCTGCGCGGGTTCACCGCCTTCTCCGAGACTGCCGAGCCCGAGGAGGTCATGGCCGTCCTCGGCGAGTTCCACACCGAGCTGGGGCAGCTGATCTTTGAATTCGGAGGCACGCTGGAACGCTTCGCCGGCGACGCGCTGATGATGTTCTTCAACGACCCGTTCCCGTGTCCCGATCCGCCGCTGCAAGCCGCGCGCATGGCGCTCGCCATGCAGGAACGGGTCGCCGAGCTGCGCGTGGGCTGGAGCAAGCGCGGCCACGATCTCGCCCTGGGGATTGGGATCGCGGTGGGCTACGCCACACTGGGCCGAATCGGCTTCGAGGGACGCTTTGATTACGGCGCGGTGGGCAGCGTCGTCAACCTGGCAGCGCGACTCTGTGGCGAGGCGCTCGGCGGGCAGATCCTGCTGGCAGACCGCGCCTTCGCTGCCGTGGAGGGCACCGTGGCGGCGGAGCCGCTCGGCCCGTTGACCCTCAAGGGATTCCACCGCCCTGTCCAGGCGTATGTCGTCACAAACCCCATTGAGCACCCTTGATCGTCGGCCCCTGCGTGAGTCGGCCCGGATATCAGATCAGTCGCCGAACCAGTAGGTCCCGTTCCAGTGCCAAACGGAATCCGGGTCTGACCCGTCGCCGGTCAAGGTAACGTCGGCGACGAGATGGAACCCCTTCAACCCTCCGGTTCCCGACAGGAATGTGCATTGCGCGGCCAGGGGCTTGCCATCATGGTTGAAGTCGCAGAAGCCGCTGGCGCTACCGTTCGCGACCGTGAAGGTGGCGTTCTGCTGCAACGTCGAACCATCGCCGATGGGGGTGTACGTAATGACGGTGCCCACCGGAATCGCGTCGAGGTCAGAGGATACGATGGTGCAGCCCCCATCAGGGACGCAGGTCTTGTCCAGGTTGAAGGGTTTGGGCGCGTCCGCCGCGGGCGACGCGGCGCATCCCGTGAGCGCGAGGACGGTGGCAATGGCCACCGCCATACCTCGGACCGATCGCATGTTCACCTTCCCTGGCGGGACCTCGGGCCGGCATCGCGGTTGGCTCGGCACATCCAGGCGCCAACGTGGGCGACCAGGCATTTCCCCGTCGGGTCGGGAACAGTATAGCGCGGGTCGGACCCAATAGGCAGTCGCACCCCTGACATTCCAAGGGTCATCTCGGCGCTATGACGCCGGCGGTCGGGCCTTTGAGCGCCCCGTGGACCTCCGCCCGCGGGATACCATGGACCTCCCCGTGAAAACCGCCCCAGAAGGCTTCGTCCATCTCCACGTTCACTCGGAGTTCAGCCTGCTGGATGGCCTGTCGCGGCTGCCCGAGCTGGCGAACCGGGTGGCGGAGCTGGGCATGCCCGCCGTGGCCCTCACCGATCACGGCGCGCTCTACGGGGCGATCGCCTTCTACGAAGCGGCGACCGCGGCTGGCATCAAGCCGATCATCGGCGTCGAGGCTTACGTCGCGCCCCGCCGGCACACCGACAAGGAGGGAAAGGCGGATTCCGACTACTACCACCTCATCCTGCTCGCCAAGGATGCGATCGGTTATCGGAACCTGCTCAGCCTGGTCACCACCGCCCATCTCGACGGCTACTACTACAAGCCGCGCATCGACAGGGAGCTTCTGGCCGCCCACAGCCAGGGACTGGTCGGCACGAGCGCCTGTCTGAGCGGCGAGGTGCTGCGACGCCTGGCTGAAGGCGATGAGCGGGGTGCCGCGCAGGTGGCCGATGACTATCGGTCCATCCTTGGCGATGGCAACTACTTCCTCGAGGTCCAGGACTCGGGGGTGCCCGAGCAGACCCGCCTGAACCAGCAGCTGGTGGAGCTGGCTCGACGCACGAACATTCCGCTGCTGGCGACCAACGACACGCACTACACGCTGGCCGACCAGGCCGAGGCGCACGACCTGCTGCTGTGCATCCAGACCGCGGCCAACCTCGACACGCCGGGTCGATTCCGGTTCGACACCAACGAGTTCTACGTCAAGCCGCCTGCCGACATGCGCCGCCTGTTCAACGGAGAGCTGCCGGAGGCCATGGACAACACGCTCCGGGTGGCCGACATGGTCGACCTCCGCCTCGAGTTCGATCGCCTCCGGCTGCCCGATTACCCCGTCCCAGAGGGGGAGACGGCGGCGTCGTGGCTGCGCCGCGAATGCGAGCGCGGCCTGGCGGATCGGTATCCGGACGTCACCCCCGAGATCCACGGCCGGCTGGAGTACGAGCTGGGGATCATCGACCGGATGGGGTATTCGGCCTATTTCCTGATCGTGGCCGACTTCACTCGGTTTGCCCGCGAGCAGTCGATCATGACCACCTGTCGGGGATCGGCGCCGGGGAGCATCGTGACCTACTCGCTGGGGATCACGCCCGTGGATCCCCTGGCCTATGGCTTGCCGTTCGAGCGCTTCCTGAACCCGGACCGGGTAACCCTGCCCGACATTGACATCGACTTCCAGGACAACCGCCGGGGCGAGGTCATCGACTACGTGACCCGCAAGTACGGCACCGACCGGGTGGCCCAGATCATCACCTTCGGAACGCTGGGCGCGAAGGCCGCCATCCGCGACGTCGGGCGCGCCATGGGCCTGACCTACGCCGAGGCCGATCGGGTCGCCAAGGCGGTGCCCAACGAGCTGAACATCAGCCTGGAGCGGGCGGTCGAGACGAGTCCCCAGCTGCGAGAGCTGATGGCCGGCGACGATCGGGTCGATCGGCTCCTGGGCGCTGCCCGCCAATTGGAGGGCGTGGCCCGCCACGCGTCCACCCACGCGGCGGGGATCGTGATCAGTCGCGAGCCGCTGACCGAGATCATGCCCCTCCAGCGCGCGACCGACGGCGAGACAGTCATGACCCAGTTCGAGATGCATGCCTGCGAGGCGCTGGGCTTGCTGAAGTTCGACTTCCTGGGGCTCATCAACCTGACCATCCTGGCTGACGCGGTGGAGCTGATCCAGCGCCACCGGGGGATCGCCATCGACGTCGAGGACCTGCCGCTCGACGACGCGGCGACGTTCCAGCTCCTCTCCACCGGCGAGACGACCGGCATCTTCCAGCTGGAAGGCTCGGGCATGCGGCGCTACGTGAAGGACCTGCGTCCGACCGAGGTGCGCGACCTGGCGGCCATGGTCGCGCTCTTCCGCCCCGGACCCATGGCCAACATCCCGGCCTACATCCGTCGCAAGCACGGCGACGAGCCGGTGACCTACCTCCACCCGTCGCTCGAGCCGGCCCTCCACGAGACGTACGGGATCTTCGTCTACCAGGAGGACATCATGGCCGCGGCCATCGCCATGGCCGACTACACCGGCCCCGAGGCGGATAACCTGTGCTACGCCATTCGGAAGAAGAACGCCCAGGTCCTCCGCGAGCACGAGGCCAAGTTCAAGGCCGGGGCCAAGAAGAAGGGCATCCCACCGGCGGTCGTGGACCAGGTTTTCGCCGCCTTCGAGCCGTTCGCCCGCTATGGGTTCAACAAGGCCCACGCCACCTGCTACGGGCTGATCGCCTACCAGACGGCGTACCTCAAGGCCAACTACCCGGTCGAGTTCATGACCGCGGTCCTCAACGGTTTCCGTGAGCGATCGGACAAGGTGGCGGCCGTGGTCGCCGAGTGCCGGAGGCTGGGGATCCAGGTCCGCCCGCCCGACGTCCAGCGCTCCGGTTCCCTGTTCGAGGTCGAGGCCGATGCGGACGGCACGCGCGCCATCCGGTTCGGGCTGGCGGCGGTCAAGAACGTCGGCGAGGCCGCGGTCGAGACCATCGTCGCCGTACGGGAAGCCGACGCGGACGCCGAACCGGCGGGGGGAGCGTTCCGCTCGCTGGACGACCTGTGCCGCCGGGTCGACCCGCAGCGCGTCAACAAACGGGTGTTCGAGTCCCTCATCAAGGTCAACGCCCTGGAGTCGTTGGGCAGCATGGGCGGGCTGCTGGATCGCCTGGACGGCGCGCTGGGCGACGCCGCTCGCCATCACCGTGACGTGGCCGCCGGGCAGTCGACCATGTTCGACCTGATCGCGGTACCGATGGCCGCCGAGGCGGCGGCCGACCACGACGACGGCGCTGGCACGACCGATCTGGCACGGGGCGAGATCTCGCGCCGCGAGCGGCTGCGCTGGGAGAAGGAGCTGCTCGGGCTGTACCTGACCGAGCATCCGCTGGGGGATATCGCGGATCAGCTGCCGGACTTCGTGACCGCCTACACCGGCGACCTGGCCGAGGAGTCCGACCAGGCCCGCGTCACCCTGGGCGGGATCATCCAGAGCACGCGCCGAGTCATCACCCGGGCCGGGTCCACCATGCTCGTCGCGCAGCTCGAGGATCTGCAGGGCAGCGTCGAGGTCGTCGTCTTCCCCAAGGTCTTCGCCGAGACTGCCAACGCCTGGGCCGATGACACCGTGGTCCTGGTCAGCGGCCGGGTCGACCATCGCGACGAGGAGGCCAAGCTGCTGTGCGAGACCGTCCATGCGTGGGACGACGCGCAGCGACTGGGCGCGGCCGAATTCGGCGCCGAACGGGACCGTCTGCAACGCAGCCGCGGCCAGCGCTTCGGCGGAGTGGGTGGGGGAGTGGGTGGGGGAGTGGTTGCGGTCGGCAACGGGAACGGCGGCGCCGGCGCGGGCGCCCAGCCATCGTCAGTCCCTGTGGCCCGGCCGCGGGGCGCGGGCTCGCCGGTGGCCACGGCCGAGGAGGCGCCGCCGGCCGCCGGATCACTGCCCCTCCCGGCGGTGGCGGAGGGCGCTGCGGGCTCGTTGTGGATCTCCTTCGCCCCTGACCTGTCGATCGAGGCCCTCCTGGATGCCATCGAGTCGGTCACGACCATCGTCCGCCGCCGTCCCGGCACACTGCCGGTGGTTCTCGCGGTGCCGGTCGCCGGGGCGACCCGCCAGGTCCGCCTGCCGCAGGCCACCGGCTGGGACGAGGACCTGGAGGCCGTGCTCCGGCGCGAGGTCCCGGCGGCGCTCAGCGTGGAGCGGCGGCTGAGCGCGGTGCGACCGGGGATATCATCCGGCCCGTGACCAAAAGGACGCGCGCGGCGCCGCACGGCGATGAGCTGACCGCGGCCGTGCTCCGCCACCTGCGGCGAGCGCCGAACCAGGAGATGTCGCTCGACACCCTGGCCGCGGAGCTGGGCGTGGACCCCCAGGCCCTGCAGCTCGCTGTCGAGCGGCTCCATCGCCGCCGGCTCCTGATAGTCCCCTTCGTGGAGCCCGGCCAGGCGGGAGGCGCCCGGCTGACCCAGGTCGGCCTGGCCTGGCTCATCGCATACGAGGGTGGCACTCCGCGGGACGTCCCGGTCGCCTTCCAACCGGCCAGCGGTCGGGTCCGGGCGGAGGACGAGGCGGCCCGCCTGCCTCGCGCCCAGGTCTACGGGATCAGGACTCGGACGCCTTCGGACTAGCCAGGAACCGGCGCAGAAACTGCCGTGTGCGGTCGTCGTCCGGGCTGTCGAGCATCTTCTCCGGCGGCCCTTCCTCGATGATCCGCCCTTCCTCCAGGAACACGACCCGGTCGGCCGCCTCGCGGGCGAAGTGGAGCTCGTGGGTGACCACGATCATGGTGGACCCCTCGTGGGCCAGCCCTTCCATGACGTTCAGCACCTCGCCAATGAGGTCCGGGTCGAGCGCGCTGGTCGGCTCGTCAAACAACAGCACCTTGGGTTCCATGCACAGGGCCCTGGCGATGGCCACCCGCTGCTTCTGACCGCCTGACAGGCGAGCCGGGTATTCGTCCCGCTTCTCGGCCAGGCCGACCTTGCCCAGGTACCCCTCGGCTCGCTCCACCGCCTCCGCGTGGGACACGCCCAGGACCCGGGTCGGAGCCTCGATCAGGTTGGCGAGGACGCTCATGTGGGGGAAGAGGTTGAACTCCTGGAAGACCATCCCGGATCGGATCCGGATCTGACGGATCTGCTCCTGGTGGGCCCGGCTTCGAGCGTGGAGCGGATCGGCCTCGACGCGGACACCATCGATCTCAATGGATCCCATCGTTGGCTCCTCGAGGAAGTTCACGCAGCGCAGGAACGTCGTCTTGCCGCTTCCCGAGCGGCCGATCAACATGACGGCCTCGCCACGCCCCACCTCCATGTCCATGCCGCGCAAGACGTGGTTGCGCCCGTAATACTTCTCGATCCCAAGGACGCGGACGACCGGTTCACCCACATGTGGGGCCTGAACGGGGTGCCGAATTGGCTCCCCCGACATGGTCGCCCCGGTCATCGGTCACCCCTCGCCATGCGCTTTTCGAGCCGCTCCTGGAAGGCGGAGAACACGATGGTCAGGATCCAGTACACGGCCGCAGCGATCAGGAGTGCCTCCAAAGAACGGAAGTTCTGGGTGCCGACCTGGCCGGCCCGCCAGAGGAGTTCCTGGACCGCGATGGTCGAGACCAGCGCGGAGTCCTTGATCATGGCCACGAAGTCGTTGCCAATGGCCGGAATGACGATCCGGAAGGCCTGCGGCAGGACGATCCGGCCCATGACCTGGCGTTCGGGCATGCCGAGCGATTGCGCCGCCTCGCGCTGACCCAGGGGAACGGCCTGAATGCCGGCCCGGAAGATCTCCGTCATGTACGCCCCGTAGTTGAAGCTCAGGGCGATGATCCCGGCCGGGATGCTGGGAAGGACGATGCCCAGCTGTGGGAGTCCGAAGTAGATGAAGAAGATCTGGACGATCAGCGGCGTGCCGCGGACGAGTGACACGTACAGCGAGGCCACGCCGTTGATGTACGCATTCCGCGAGAGCCTGCCGATGGCGCCCAGGATGGCCAACATGGTGGCGAAGATGATCGACACCACCGACAGCAGGATCGTCAGGCCAGCTCCGCCGAGGATGAATGGGCCCCACTCGGCGATGAAGGAGAGGTCGATGTTCCCGGTCGCCCACAGCGCTCCCAGCAGAGCGCCGATAAGGACCACCCAAACGGCTATGAACTTCAAGCGGAAGAGGGTCCGGGACCGCTCCCGGTATGCCTCCAGCTGGGCGAGGATCGACCCTGCTTCGGGAGTGCCGGGGACTGCGGTCATCGCGGATTACCTCCTACCGAACACAGAGGGCGGGTCGCGTCGCGCCCCGCCCTCCAAAGGTCCCGACTCAGGTCTGGTTCAGCCGCCGGTCGGCTCCTGCGTCAGGTCGGCACCGTCGAACCACTTCTCGCTGAGTTCGGTCAGGGTGCCGTCCTCGTGCATCTCCCCGATGATGCGATCGATCTCGAACAGCAGAGCGGCATGCGGCGGACCGCTCTGGTCGATCGCCACCGCGAGGTTCTCGGTGAAGATCGGCTCACCGATCTTGACGATCGGCGAATCCGCCTCGACGGCTCCGTCGATGACCGTGCCCGAGGTGATCACCAGGTCGAACTCAGGTCGGCCTGCCTCGATCGCTTCGATGCAATTGGCATCGGTCGTCAGCGTGGTCGGCTCGGCACCGTCAGGTAGCTCGAACGGCAGCTGATCGGTCCCGGTGACCCCGGACCGCGTGCTGGCAGCCAGGTAGGCCGGGGTGTAGTAGTACGGCTGGGTAAAGCTCAAGATGTCCTTGCGCGGGGTCGTGATGGTCATCGAGCCCACACTGATATCCCACCGCTCCGACCAGTTCCCCGCCGTGATGGCGTCCCAGTCGACATGCTGGAACTCCACTTCGACGCCGAGCCGGGTCGCGATTTCCGTTCCAACATCGATGTCGAATCCAATGAACGTGCCATCCGGCTCCAGGAACGACTGCGGCTCGTAGTTGGCGTCGGTCGAGATGCGCAGGACGCCGTTTTCCTGGACGGTCTCGAGGAGATCGCCCGCGGTGTCGGCGGGCTCTTCGATCGTGCCCTGGACGTCCGGCAGGAAATCGCCGTTCAGCCAATCGAGGTAGGTCGTCGCCTCGCCCACGCAGACGACAGCCGGCACGGCCGCCGCTTGCTCGCAGGCTGCAATGATGAGGAGGCCGGCCAGCAGGGCCGCGCCGCGCCGCTTGGTGCTCATGAACCCTCCTTCGGAGTACGCCGAAAAGGGGCAGGCGTACCCATGCTTATGGCGTGGTGTACCACGCCGGCCGACCCGGCGGCAAGGTATCGACGCAGGCCGCTGCCGGGGTCGCGATCGGTACACTGCGGCCATGACCTCGACCCTGTCGCGGCCCGACCGGCCGCCGCTGGCCCGCGCCGCCACCCTGCCGTCGCGGTACTACCTGGATCCAGACCTGCTGGAGCGCGAGAAGGAGCGGATCTTCTATCGGACCTGGCAGCTGGTAGCCCGCGGTGAGGACCTGGCTCGGGTGGGGGACTTCGTGCCCGGCACGATCGCCGACGAGCCGATCGTCATCACCCACGGCCTCGACGGGCAGCTGCGCGGCTTCTACAACGTGTGCCGCCACCGGGCGGGGCAGGTGGCGCTGGCCAGGGGCAACCGCGACCGATGACTGCGCCGCGGCGCCAGGACGGGCGTCTGACCGTCGCACTCGTCAGCGAGGTCTTCTGGGAGCCGGACGGGCTGGGCCGTCTCGACGAGCGGCTGGACGAGGCCGCCCGACGGGGAGCGGACGTGGCGCTCCTGCCGGAGCTGCCCCTGCATCCCTGGCGACCGGCCACCACCCAGGCCGTGGACGAAGACGCGGAGCCGATGGGCGGGCCCCGGATGACGGCCCAGGCGGCGGCGGCGGGGCGAGCCGGGATCGGCCTGGTGGGCGGGATCATCCACCGCGACGCCGATGGGCGCCGGACCAGCCGGGCGCTCGTCTTCGATGCCGGAGGCGAGCTGCTGTCCACCTTCGAGAAGCTTCATCTGCCCGAGGAGCCCGGCTTCTGGGAGACGAGCCACTACGAGCCCGGCAGCGCCGTGGCGCGACCCATCGGCGCCTTTGGCATGCCGATCGGGATCCAGATCTGCTCCGACACGAATCGGCCCGAGGGCTCGCACCTGCTCGGCGCGCTCGGGGCCGAGGCCATCCTCGTCCCGCGCGCCAGCGAAGAGAAGACCTACCAGCGCTGGAAGGTCGTCTTCCGGGCCAACGCCCTGACGTCGGCCGCCTACGTTCTATCCGTCAACCGACCGTACCCGGAGGCCGGGATCCTGCTGGGCGGGCCCTCGGTCGCCGTCGACCCCAGCGGGTTCGCGTTGGTGGAGACGACGGATCGGCTGGCCCTCGTCACTCTCGAGCACGACGTGATCGCCAAGGCCCGTACCGCGTACCCGGGCTACCTGCCCGTTCGAGCCCGTCTGTATGCGGATGCCTGGGCGGAGGTGGAGGCGACGCCTACTCGGCCAGGATGAAGGTGCCCTGGGCCAGCAGCTCCGTGCCTCGGTACACTCGCATCACATAGGTCCCCGCGCCCAGCGCGTCCAGGAGGGCGTTGGTCGGCACCGTGAACCCGTCGACGGTGGCATTCGGGTCCTGCAGGTCCACCTGATTCTCGGTCGTGATGACGATTGTCTCGGACCCGTCCTCGTTGATGCGGGCCACCTCCTCCCCGAGTTGGGTCACCCCGAACGGCGCCGTCAGCTCGATGGAGTGGGCGAACGTCGTGCCCGGCGTAAACGTGTCGGTCGGGTTCGTCACCCGCTGGGTGTCGACGTTGAGGCCCAACCCGAAGGTCAACGTGCCGGGCAGGATCGGCCCGACGCTGGCCGACGGGTCGGGAGAGCCGCCGCTGGGGTCGGGCGTGGGCTCGGCGGTCGGCTCCACGGTGGCCGAAGGCGTTGGGGTGGCCGCCGCCACCGGGGGCGCCGGGGGCAGGATGCCGCCGAGGACGAGGCCGATCACCACCGCCAGCGCAATCGTTCCGAGCGCCGCGCCAATGGCAATCAGTGATCCCTGGGTCAGGACTGCTGCCTCAGCCGCCGCAGCCACCGCGGCGGCGGTCAGCGGCGCGCCGCAGGAGCGGCAGATCTGGGCCCAAGCCGGGTTGGCGTTACCGCAGTTGGCGCACTCCAGCGTGTCCTCGGCCATCGGCGGGGAGCCTAGCACGGAGCCCCGGCCGGGGTCGGTCAGTCGACGACGAACTCCGCGTGACGGAGGTTGACGATGATCACCTCCAGCATCTCAGGGGCCGGGTTGTCCGGGGACCACATGGTGACGTCGGTGAGCGGCAGGAATGGGTGCGTCGACAGGAGGAGGGCGTCCTGCTCAGCGCCCGGCTTGAGGTGCGCCGTCCCGGCCAATTGCCACTCGCCGATCCTCAGCCGGACCGGATGGCGGTCCCGCTCGGTGCGCCTTTCGGGCAGGCTCACGTGGCGCGGCGGGACGACCATCTCCAGGTCATCGATCGGCACCGACATCCAGTCTCGCGCGTGCCAGCCCTCGGCGCCCGCCGGCAGAACGGACAGCTCGCCGCCATGGTTGAGGATGTCCGTGATCCGTTCATCGCCAGGGCTGACCGATGCGATCAGGACCATCTCGGCCAAATAGAGGCGAATTGGCTGCAGGTCCTGCGCGTCGGGGATGTCTGGTTTGGGCGCCATCGTGGTGCGCACGTCGTGACGCTACGCCGAGGCGTCCCCTGCGTCCCCTAGCCCGATCTGCCATCGGGGCAGGTACATCCGGCCGACGAATGGTGCCTGGGGAGGGGGCCAGGAGACGCCTGCATCAACGCTCACTCTTGCCGCGATACGCCACGTGGGCGCCGAGGGCCTTACCGGGATCGGGGTCTGCCTCGAGCTGCTCGTAGAGCCACTGCCACCACTCGCCCACGTTGACATTCCGATTTGCGATGCGTTCGGATGCGACCCAACGACGCAGGCGCACCCATGACCCACGCACCCAGCCACCCACCATCCGGTCGAGGGTATGCCGGTCCACGACGCCCTCGAAGACGATCGCGCCCAACATCTCACAGGCGAAATACACGAGCATGGCGGCCTCGAGCAAGGCCGGGTCGCTGCGTATCACGTCTGGGTCAGCGTCGTCGGGCAACTTGAGAATCTTCCCCACAGCCCGGTGGCTCTCCTGTGTCTGGACCGAGCGAACGACTTCAACGGCCTGGCGGTCGCGCCTGTCGCGTACCGCCCGGCGGAGCTCGGCAAGCCCGAAAACGACGGCGGCGACGACGGCCAGAGTCGTTGCGACATTCGCTGCCGTGTCGAGATCCATGGGAGTCGAGTATGGATCAGCCTGGCGGGCGCCGGCGGTCTTGGCGGCGACCAGCTCTCCGGCCCCGGCATTGACGCCCGGGGTACTCTCACCTGACTGATGCGATCGCGCCCCCTCCGGCTCTGGCTCAGCCTAGCGTTGCTGGCCGCAACCGGCCTTGCGCCGTTCCAGGCCAGCGCGACCCACACTGGCGCCGCGCTGCTCCCGGACCTGGGCATGGCACAGCTCACCAACTTCTCGGTCGAGCGGCGGCCTCACGGCGCGCGCTGGCTGCGATTCACGACCGTGGTCGTCAACGTCGGAGCCGGGCCTTTCCAGGTCTATGGCCACACGTCGCAGCCCAACGGGGAGCTGCGCGTCGACCAGCAGATCCGCGAGGGTCTCACCTGGACTTCCGATCCGACTCCGTATCGCATGTACTTCGCTGGTGATGGCCACCTGCATTGGCATCTGCGCGACCTCGAGACGTACGAGCTGCGCAACGCGACCGCCCCGAACGCCCCGCCCCTGCGCACCGGCGCCAAGCATGGTTTTTGCTTCTTCGACAACACCAGGTACCGGTTGAGCCTGCCCGGCGCGCCCCAGAGCCTGGTCTACTCGCGGTGCGGCTTCGGCTCGGCCGATACGACGGTGACGTTCGGCCTGTCAGTCGGCTGGGGTGACACCTATCCTTCCCACCTCGTCGACCAGTACATCGACATCAGCGGGCTGCCATTTGGGGAATACGAGATCACCGCCACAGCTGACGCCCAGAACTGGCTTCTGGAAAGCAACGATGCGAACAACGGCACCACCGCCATCATCCGGATCACGCGTAAGGGCGTGACCATCCTCGACCCCGGCGTCGGCGCCTAGGCGGGCGAACCAGCCTGGCGCTCACCGTCCCCGCTGGGGATGGGGCTGGTGCCGGAGGAGGGGGTCGAACCCACACGGGATTGCTCCCATCGGTGTTTGAGAACGAAGCGGGCATGTTCGGATAGCGCCGCCGGCTGCCGTTTCGTACTCTAAAGGTCTATGCTCCAACACGGTGCAGCAGCTTGCCGATAGGGCTGCTGCGACCGGCAACACCAACATCGGCACGCCGCCGAAGGGCGGCTGGTAGTAACCCCCAGTCGAACGAGGTGCACGCCATGACACTCCCGAAAGATCAGGACCAGCCCAAGCAGCCTGAGCAGCCCAAGCCGCCCGACCGACCCTGGGAGCAGCCCAAGCAGCCTGAGC
>JBBPIR010000004.1 GCA_038040195.1 Chloroflexota bacterium
ATGCCGAGGCCTACCTGGGCGAGAAGGTGACCGAGGCGGTCATCACCGTGCCGGCGTACTTCGATGACACCCAGCGTCAGGCGACCAAGGACGCGGGTCGGATCGCGGGCCTGGACGTCAAGCGCATCGTCAACGAGCCCACCGCCTCGGCCCTGGCGTACGGCCTGGACAAGGACAAGGAGGAGAAGATCGCCGTCTACGACCTGGGCGGCGGGACGTTCGACATCTCCATCCTCGAGCTGTCCGAGGGCGTGTTCGAGGTCCGCAGCACGAACGGCGACACCCGCCTGGGTGGCGACGACTTTGACCAGCGGGTCATCGAGTGGCTGTCCGCCGAATTCAAGAAGGACCAGGGGATTGACCTGTCGAAGGACCGGATCGCCCTGCAGCGCCTCAAGGAAGCGGCCGAGAAGGCCAAGATCGAGCTGTCCACTACGACCTCGACCGAGGTCAACCTGCCCTTCATCAGCGCCGATGCCTCGGGCCCCAAGCACCTGGTCATGACCCTGACTCGAGCCAAGCTGGAGGACCTGGTGGCGGACCTGGTGGCCCGCGCCGAAGGCCCGGTGCGCCAGGCCCTGACCGATGCCGGGATCAAGCCTTCGGAGATCGACGAGGTCATCCTGGTCGGCGGCCAGACCCGCATGCCGGCCGTGGTCGAGGCGGTCAAGAAGATGTTCGCCGGCCGCGAGCCGCACAAGGGCGTCAACCCCGATGAGGTGGTCGCGGTGGGCGCAGCCATCCAGGCCGGTGTCCTGGGCGGCGAGGTCAAGGATGTCCTCCTGCTGGATGTCACCCCGCTGTCGCTGGGGATCGAGACCCTGGGCGGCGTGGCGACCAAGATGATCAACCGCAACACGACCATCCCCACGTCACATACCCAGATCTTCTCGACAGCATCGGACAACCAGCCCAGCGTCGACATCGTGGTCCTGCAGGGGGAGCGGGAGATGGCCGCCGACAACAAGAAGCTGGCCACCTTCCGGCTGGACGGCATTCCGCCGGCCCCACGCGGGGTGCCGCAGATCGAGGTCACCTTCGACATCGACGCCAACGGCATCCTCAACGTGACGGCCAAGGACAAGGCCACCAACAAGGAGCAGAAGGTCGCCATTACGGCTTCTTCGATGCTCGCCAAGGAGGACGTGGACCAGATGGTCCGCGATGCGGCCGAGCATGCGGAGGAGGACCGCCAGCGACGGCACGAGGCGGAGTCGCGCAATGAGGCCGATGCGCTGACCTACCAGGCCGAGCGGCTGGTCAAGGACATGGGCGACAAGCTCAAGGACGAGGACAAGACCGAGATCGAATCCCGGGTTGTTGCCGTCCGCGAGGCCCTGGCCGGGACGGACGCTGGCGTCATCGACTCGACTAAGCAGCAGCTCACCGAGGTGCTGCAGCGGGTCGGCGCCCAGGCCTACGCCGAGGCGCCCGCCTCAGAGGGCCCGACGGATGGGACCGGCGCCAATGGGGCCGCGGCCGAGGGCGAGGACGAAGGCGAGGGTGAGGGGGAGACGATCGAGGGCGAGTACAAGGAGGTCTGACGCTCCTTCTCGCGCGACCCGGGATAGGGCCGGGCGCCCGCCCCCTCGCCGGCTAACGCAACGGCCTCGGGGACGGACGCCCGGCCCTTTCGCACCTCGGGAAGCAGCACGAGATCTCCGTCCCGAGTGGACAGCGACCGAATCCGGCTCGTCGCGCATACTCCGCGCCGTGCGACCTGCCTTTCTGTTCGATGTCGACAACACGTTGCTCGACAACGACCGGGTGAAGGCGGAGCTCGCTGCAGGGATCGAGGCCGCCGTCGGGCAGGTCACGGGCGCCAGGTTCTGGGAGATCTACGAGGAAGTCAGGCGCATGCGGGATTACGTGGACTATCCGCACACCCTTCAGCGGTTTCGGGAGGTATTTCCCAACGAGCCTGGCTTCCCGGCGGTCGCTGACCTGGTGCTGTCGTATCCGTACCAAGCGGTCCTCTACCCCGACGCGCTGGAGGCGATCGCGCGGGTCCAATCGATAGGCCCCGCCGCGATCGTGACGGACGGTGATCCGGTCTATCAGCCCGCCAAGATCGCGCGTGCCGGGTTGGCGGATGCGGTTGAGCGGAGGGTCTTCCTGTTCACCCACAAAGAGGCGCACCTGGCCGAGGTCCAACAGTCTGTCCCGGCCGATCGGTACGTGATCTTCGACGACAAGCTGAGCGTGCTGGCAGGGGTCGAGCGCATGGACGACCGAGTCTTCACCGTGCATGTGCGCCAAGGCCACTACGGCCATGCGGCTGCCACCGACAACGGCCCGGCGCCGGATCGGTCCATGGACCGGATCGGCGACCTCCTCGACCTGGACCTGGAGTCCTTTCTGGCGGACCCCTGAATAGACCCGGTTCCCGCCGGGGGAGGCCTCTGACGCGGGCGGTTCGATCGTCTCTGCTAGTCTCGGACTAGAGGCTCCTGAGAGGTACACGAGTGGGACACGCATCTTCCAGATCGCAAGCAACGGCGCTCATCACCGGCTCCTTGCTGCTGATGTTGCTCGCTGCGTGCGCGCCAAGCGCCTCGTCGCCCCCATCTTCGACACCGCTTGGGGAGGCTTCGTCTGGGGCGTCCGTGACGCCCAGCACGGCGCCTACTGAGACCGGCGCGGTTGTCTGCGATGCGCCGGAGGGATCGGTCAACGATGTCGCGACCGAGCCGGACTGGCGGGAATTCGCCGAATACCGCGATTGGACGACTGCCGACAGGTGCCTCCTGCGAATTGACGTCCTGGGCGACCGGCCCGGGCCCGAGCATTGCGGTTTTGAGGCGGCCCGCGTGATCATCACCGGGATCCCGGTTGGCGCCCGTTACACCGATGCCAGCGATGACGCCGAGTACATTCGCGACCCTGACAACGTCTTTGGGGATCCGGACACCGCGGCAGCGTTCGATCCAGACGCTGAGTTGCCTGCGGGTGCCGAGGACACCGGCTTCCGACAGGACGGTACCGAGCTGTGGGTCGATCCCGCCGACGAATCGGCGATCTATCTCGTGACCGGGACGTCCATCGAGAGCTGGCCCCTCGATCCCGAACCGGCGGGCTGCACCTAGTCCCGGCGGAGCAGGGGGAGCGACATACAGGTAGGGCCGCCGGAGCCGTTGAGGCCGATCTCCGTCGCGGGGTAGGTGTGGACCTCGCAGCCGGCTGATTCGAGGAGGCCGCGGGTCTGCGGGTTGCCTTCGGCCATGACCAGGACGCCGGGCCGGACGGACAGGACGTTGCAGCCGAGGGTCTCGTATTCGTCGTCGGGCACGGCGATGGTTGCGATCGCCAGTTCGGCGAGCAGGTCCCACAGGCCAGCGGGGAGCAGCGGGGGATAGACCACGGCCATCTCATCGGTCACCGGGGAGATGACCGAAAGGAGGTGGACCAACTCTTCAGGGCCCCTCCAATACGGCAGGTCGAAGATGCGGACATCGCCGCCGATGAGGTCGGCGAGCTGGCGAGCTCCGGCGTCGTTGGTGCGGAACGAGCGGCCGATGCAGAACAGATCGGGCCGCAACCACAGGGTGTCGCCGCCCTCGACCGTGCCGGGCGGTTCGATACGGCCGCGGACGGGGATCCCGCGGGACAGAGTCCAGGCCTCGACCAGAGCCGGCTCGCCGGCGCGGTTGAGCTTGCCCGGCCGGAGCGCGATGGAACCGGCATCGGTCACCAGAAGTGGGTCGAAGGTGTAGACCAGGTCGGGGTCATCGGTCTCGGCGTCGAGGTGGTGTACCCGGACGCCCAACCGGGTGAGCAGGTCGACGTACGCGTCGTGTTCGCGCTGGGCGATGAGCTGGTCGACCGGGTGGCGGAAGCCGTGGGCCGGGTTGTCGAACGCGGCGCCGAACGCAGGGTCCGGCCTGTGGACGAGCGCCTCGCGGAGCGGCGCGGTCATGGATCGGGCGCCCCAGGCCGGGGCGCCCGCATCGGTCATTTGGTCTCCGTCAGATCGCTGGTGCAGTTGGGGCAGCGCGTGGCGGTGTCGGAAATATCGGTCACGCAATAGGGACAGGGCTTGGTGGTTTCCACGGTGGCCGGCTTCAGCCGAGAGATCATGTGGTTCATCGGCTTCACGACGAAGTAGAACAGCGCCGCCGCCACCAGGGCGAAGCTGATCAACGCGTTCAAGAAGAGGCCATAGTTGACGGTCGCTGAACCCGCGCTGAAGGTCAGTTCGGCGAGGTTCGGCACGCCCACCAGGCCAAGCAACGGGGTGAGGATATTGGTCACGAAGGAGGTGACCAGGGCGCCAAAGGCCGCGCCGATGACGATGCCGACGGCCAGGTCGACGACGCTGCCGCGCAGGATGAAGTCGCGGAATTCCTTGATCATGTTGCCCTCCTCCGGTGTGTCGGCGTGCGCGTTGGTGACTGGGGCGAGTCTAGAGTTCCAGGGGTAGGCTTGGGCCATGCGACTGGCGACCTGGAACGTGAACTCGCTGAAGGCCCGTCTCGAGCGGGTGCTGGCCTGGACCGAGCGTCATCAGCCCGACGTGCTGTGCATGCAGGAGACGAAGCTGACCGACGACGCGGTCCCGCTGATCGACTTCGCGGCGCTGGGGTATGAGGTGGCGCACCACGGTCGCGGGACGTGGAATGGGGTGGCGATTGCGTCGAAGGTCGGGCTCGAGGTAGTCCAGGCCGGGCTGCCGGAGATGGATGGCTGGACCGATGAGGGCGGCCGATTTCTGGCTGCGTCCTGTGCGGGCGTGCGCGTGGCGAGCGTCTACGTCCCGAATGGTCGGGTGGTGGGATCCGAGTTCTACGACGCGAAGCTGGCATGGCTGGACGCGCTGTACGTGTGGCTTCGCGCTTCCAACGAGCCAGCAGGGCAATTGGCGCTATGCGGCGACTTCAATGTCGCCCCCACCGACGCCGACGTGTGGGATCCATCGGCCGTGCATGGTGCCACTCATGTGTCGGAGCCGGAGCGCGACCGTGTGGCGCGGCTGATGCGCTGGGGGCTGGTGGATGTAGTCCGCGGCTTCCACCCCGAGCCGGGGTTCTTCACGTGGTGGGACTACCGGGCGGGGAACTTCCACAAGAACTTCGGGATGCGCATCGACCATGTGTTCGTGACCGAGACTCTGGCCGCTCGGGCCGTGGCCGCGGAACGGGACCGCGACGCGCGCAAGCCGAGCACCTACCCGGGGATTCCCTCAGACCATGCCCCGCTGGTGGTGGACTTCGACTAGAGGTGGCGCAGGGCGCCAGCCAGGTCACGGCCTGGGCGGGTGCGGGGCCAGGTGACCGCGTTGGCGCCCACGAACGAGGTGTAGGCGCGGAGCGCCCGGGACAGGGCCGGGATGAACCGGGGCTCTTCCATCGGCTTGAAGCCGTCCTCGAACCAGATGCCGTTGATGCGCAGGGTGTTGGTCGCACGCTCGTATTTGGGCTCGATGCGGCCCACCAGGCGGTCGCCGAACAGGATGGGCAGCACGTAATAGCCCCACCGTCGCTTGGAGCCCTGGATGTAAACCTCCCAGATGTATTCGAAGCCGAACACCCCCTTCACCAGGCGCCGATCCCACATCAGCGGGTCGAGGGGCGCCACGAAGGTGAGCGCGGGTCGAGTCCGCGCGTTGGGCGTGGCGGTCGCCTCGAGGAAGGCCCACTCGTCGGCCAGGACGTGACGCATCTCGCGGAGGCCTTCGACCCGCACTGGGATCAGGCTGCCATCCTCCACGAGCTTGGCGGTCACTTCGGCCCGGTCAGCCGCGTAGCCCGTGCCCATCACGAGCTCACTCGAACCTCCCACGGCCATCAGGCCCACGCCGCGGTGGCGCGAGAGCAGCCGGTGTCGAAGTTGCTCCGCCTCGGGCGCATGGGTCTTGAGCAGTGCGGCGGGCACCACGCGCTCGATCAGGTCGTAGTAGCGCCGGCTGCGGTCCCGGCGGCCGATGCCCAGCTCGCCGGTGACGAACAGGGCCTCCATCACCGCGCGCGCCGCGGTGGTGGACGTCGATTCGTCGTTGTCCCACCACCACTGGACGCGATGATCCACGTCTCGGAAGGCGGCGGTGGAGACCGGGCCTGTGTCACGGATGTGGTCCCGGATCCGGTTCGCCAGCTCGCCGTGCTGCTCCAGGAACTCGCGGTACCTGTTCGCGCCTCGGCTCCACGCCAGGCGGTAGTACGGCAACTCTTCGATGGGCAGGATGTTCAGGCTCTTGTTGTACAGCTCGATTAGCCGTCGCTTACCGCGCGGCGCATAGAGCCAGGCATCGGTCCATTCCCGGCGGAAGTTCTTGATCCGCGCGTGCAGCATCAGGTCGTTGCTGCGGGCCCCGGGCACCTCGAGCGGATCGAATTGGACGCTTCCCAGGCGCTCCACAACGCGAAGGACCGATTCCGGCTTCGCCGGTAAGGATCGTGGCGGGTCGAGCAGCTGGCGCCGGACGAGAAAGCGCCGGGCATGGTCAGCCGCGATATGACGGATTTCGGACATGGGCAGACCGATGCTAGACGAACCCGCTTGGCCAGTCGCACACTGCGCCAATGACCACCGAGCACCTGCCTCCCGGACAGCCAGGCCCTGGAACGGCCGATGCCTTAGACCTCGACGCCGCACGTCGAGCCTTACGCGTCCAGCTCCTGACCACCGAGCATTGGAGTCTTCTCGCGACCCGTTCCCTGTCGTGGAATGAGTCCTTCGCGCGGGCCGGCATGTTCCTCACGCTGTTGACCGGCACCGTCGTCGCGCTGGCGCTGGTCGCGCAGGCCACGGCCTTCGGGCAGGCCTTCGCGATCTTCGCGCTGCTCCTGCTGCCGGTCGTGCTGTTCGTGGGATGCGCGACATTCGTCCGCCTCGGTGAGATCAACGACGAAGACGTCGTCTGGGTACAGGGCATGAACCGACTGCGGCGGGCGTATCTGGAGCTCGATCCAGGTATCGAGCCGTACCTCATCACCGGGTGGACCGAAGACGTGGCCGGCGTCCTTCGGACGTATGGGACGTCGATCGGCGAACCGAGCCTCCGCGAGAACTCCATGCACGCGCTCGTGACGACGCCGGCCATGATCGCGTTCGTGAACTGCGTGGTGGCGGCGGTCCTCGTCGGCCTGGTGCTCGCTCAATTGGGGGCCGGGATGGAGTTTTCGGCGATCGGAGCGGCGGTCGGCTTCGTCGCGGGCCTCGCTCTCTTTGCTCTCTACAGCGCACGCAAGGCGAAGGGGTTCTGGCTGACCGGAGCAAGCCAGGGGGACGGCGACTGACCTCGCCGGGGTCTGGCACTCAGGGTTCGAGAGTGCCAATCGGTATAATCCGCCGGCAATGGCCGTCAAGCGCGACTACTACGACATCCTGGGCGTCGAGCGCGACGCGTCCGAGGGGGACATCAAGCGCGCCTTTCGCCGCGCCGCGCAGAAGCAGCACCCCGACGTGGATGCCAGCTCCGGCTCTGAGGAGCGGTTCAAGGAGCTGAACGAGGCGTATCGGGTCCTGTCGGATCGGCAGCGACGCGCGGCGTACGACATGTTCGGCCACGCCGGCGTGGATGGGTCGAGCGCCACCGGGGAGCCGTTCGGCGGCGGGTTCGGGCCCTTCGGCGACATCTTCGACGCGTTCTTCGGCGGCGCGCCGGCTGGGACGCGAAGGCGCCAGCGGGTGGTAGCCGGTTCCGACCTGCGCTACGACCTGACCATCACGCTGGCCGAAGCGCTGACCGGGATCAGCCGCGAAATTCGCTTCCCAACCCTGGTGCGGTGCCCGACCTGTGACGGCAGCGGCGCCGAGCCGGGAAGTGAGCCGGAGCGCTGTCCGGACTGCAACGGCACCGGGGAGCGGCGCCGGGTCAGCCAGACGATCCTGGGCCAGATGGTGAACATCACCGCTTGCCCGCGTTGCGGTGGCGAAGGTCGCGTCGTCTCCACTCCGTGCCACACGTGCAAGGGCGACGGCCGTCTGCGCGAGGAACGGCGGCTCCAGGTCAGCATCCCGCCGGGGATTGAAAGCGGACAACGGATCGCGATCGAGAGTCAGGGTGAGGCCGGTCCGCGGGGAGGCCCTGCCGGCGACCTGTACGTGATGGTCACCGTCCGCGAGGACCCGGACCTGGTCCGGCGAGGGACCGAGCTGTACACCGAGGTGGCCGTCACCTTCACCCAGGCCGCGCTGGGGGCCAAGTTGCCGGTCCGCACGGTGGAGGGCAGCGAGGAGGTCGAGATCCCGGCCGGGATCCAGAGCGGGGAAGAGATCAGGCTTCGCGGCCGCGGCCTGCCACGCCTGCGCGGGGCGGGGCGCGGCGATCTCCACGTCATCGCCACTGTCGTCGTGCCGGCCAAGCTGACCAAGCGCGAGCGCGAGCTGCTCAAGCAGCTGGGCGATGTCAGCGGCCCGGCCGTCCTGCCCAAGAGCGGTCCCTCGTTGGGCGATCGGTTGCGCGATCTCTTCGGCTAGCCGCCTGACCGACCGATCGAGACTGATGCGCTGGCTGGCCCTTAGCGTGGAGGCCGACGTCGAGGCCGTGGAGGCCGTCAGCGAGATCTTCGGCCGTCTCGGCCAGGGAAGCGCGGTGGAGCCCCTTGAGCTTGTGGCCCAGGGCGCCGATGAGCAGGCATTGCGCCCCGACCCGGCGGCCGGGTACCGGGTGACGGTCTGGATCCCCGACGATGGGGAGGCCCCGGACGCGATCGACCGCACCCGGAAGGCCCTCTGGCACCTGCGCGCCTTCGACCTGAGGCCGATGAGCCAGCTATCGGTCACGACGACCGACGACGCCGCCTGGGCGACCGCGTGGCGCGACGGCTATGAGCCGATTCGGAGCGGCCGGCTGACCATCGTCCCGTCGTGGCTGGAACCCCCGAAGGGCTCCGACCTCGTCATTCGGTTGGATCCGGGGATGGCCTTCGGGACCGGGTTGCACCCGACGACTAGGGCGTGCCTCGAGCTTCTCCAGACCGTTGAGCCGATGCCGACGGCGGTGCTCGACGTGGGGACCGGGTCGGGCATCCTGGCCCTGGCCGCCCTCCGGCTGGGCGCCTCGCGGGCCGTCGGATACGACACCGATGAGCTCGCGGTCGAGGCGAGCACAGCGAATGCCCGGGCGAACGGTGTGAGCGACCGGTTCGCGGCCCACCACGGAACACTGCCCGAGCTGGCGGCCGAGTTGTTCGCCCTGGTGGTCGCCAACCTCGTCGCTGTGGTGCTCGTCGAGCTCGCCCCTCGGCTCGCAGCCCACACCGCGCCGGGTGGGACGCTGATCGCGTCAGGGATCATCGAGAGCCGTTCTGATGAGGTGGAGGCCGCGCTCACGGCCGCCGGGTACGCGGTCGTGGACTGGATCACGGAAGGGGATTGGGTGACCGTCCGCCTCGTGCGGACGCCATGACCACGCATCGGTTCTTTGTTGAGCACGCGACAGCCGCCGGTGAGCGTCTCGCGGTTCCGGATGCCATCGCGCACCAGGTCACGCACGTGCTCCGCCTGCGGGATGGCGACGAGATCGTGCTCCTCGAGGGAGACGGGCTGGAGGTCCGCTGCCGCCTGGCCGGCGCCTGGCTGGACGTCGTGTCGCGTGCCCCGGCCCTCGGGGAGCCGCGCCATCGGCTGATTGTGGCGCAGGCACTGCTCAAGGGGGATCATCTGGAGCCCGTGGTCCGCCACGGAACCGAGGTGGGTATCTCCCGGTTCGAGCTGTTCGTGTCGGGCCGGTGCGTCGTCCGCGAAATCTCGGGCGCGCGCCTGACGCGCCTGCGCGCGATGGCCCGCGAAGCGGCCGAGCAATCCGAGCGTGGCATCGTCCCCGAGGTCGTGGCCCCGGTGGCGCTGGCCGCCGTCATCGGTCCCGGATCCGTCCTGTTGTTCGAACGCACGGATGGTCTGCGCCTGTCGGAGGTGCCGGCTCCCGAGCGCCTGATCATCGGTCCCGAAGGGGGATTCACCTCGGACGAGGTGGCCGCCGCGGAAGGGGCGGGAGCGACGGTCGCCGGACTGGGGCCACGCATCCTGCGCAGCGAATCGGTGGCCGTGGCAGCGGCCGCCGTGGTCTTGTCGCGGACGGGGGACTTCGCCTAGGCTCCGCCCTCCGCTCCGTCAGCTCGCCGAGGGGACGTCGACCACCAGGTCATCGCCTTGCACCCTCACCGTGTAAACCTGGACGGGCCGCTTGGCTGGCCCACGCTGGACCTCCCCCGTCGAGACGTCGAAGCGGCTGCCATGGCAGATGCAGGTGAGAATGGGGCCGTCGAGCTCGCCTTCGGAGAGCGAGCAACGAAAGTGCGTGCAGATGTCGCTAACCGCGTAGTAGCGGCCGTCGATGTTCGCGACTGCGATCTCGTGACCGGCTGCCTCGAACTTGGCCAACCCCCGCAGCGGGACGGTGCCGACCTTCCCGACGGTCACGGGCGTGACAAGAGCGCCAGGCTGGGCTCGCTCCGGGGACGAGCGTCGGAGGATGGCTTGGGCGAGGTTCCTAATCCGGCGCAACTGGCTCATGGAAGGAGCCTAGCACTCGCGGTGGTCTTGTCGCGGATGGGCGACTTCGCCTAGGCTCGCCTCGTGCCCGACCGCGACCCCACCTACGACGCCGAGTGCCTGTTCTGCCGGATCGCGGCCGGAGAGATCCCGTCTGACCGGGTCCACGAGGACGACCAGGTGGTCGTGTTTCGCGACATCAACCCGGTTGCACCCACCCACCTGCTGGCCATCTCGCGCCGTCATATCCCATCCGCCGACGACCTGACCGATGCGGATGGCGAGCTGCTGGCCGCCTTGTACAGCGCGCTGCGAAGGGTCGCGGCCGACGCCAGGCTGCGGGGGTATCGGGTCGTCACCAACGTCGGGCCCGAGTCTGGCCAGAGCGTCTTCCATCTCCACTTCCACCTGTTGGGTGGACGTCCGATGTCTTGGCCACCCGGTTGACAACCAATCGGTCGGCTAGTCTGTGGCGCCCACCACTCGCTCGGAGCTTCGCGTGAGCTTGATCTGCTCCAACTGCCAGACCGAGAACCCGGCCGGCGGCAAGTTCTGCACGGAGTGCGCGACGCCGCTGGCCAGCCCATGCCCGAGCTGTGGCACCGCGAACCTATCCAACGCGAAGTTCTGCAGCGAATGCGCCACGCCACTGGCGGCCGGGGCGGGCGCGACGCCGGCCCGCAGCGCGTCACCCGCAACATCCGCGGCACCGTCGCCTGTGGCGGAGCGGCGCGTCGTCTCAATCCTGTTCGCTGACCTGGTGGGATTCACGCCGTTTGCCGAGGAGCGGGACTCTGAGGAGGTCCGTGAGTCCCTGACCAAGTACTTCGATGTGGCCCGGCAAGTCATCGAGCGGTATGGCGGGACGATCGAGAAGTTCATCGGGGATGCGGTGATGGCGGTATGGGGCGTGCCGGTCGCGCATGAGGATGATGCTGAGCGCGCGGTCCGGTCCGCGCTGGACCTCGTCCAGGCGGTGAAAGCCCTCGGCCCAGGGATCGAGGCCCGCGCCGGGGTCTTGACTGGCGAGGTGGCGGTCACGCTGGGTGCCACCGACCAGGGAATGGTGGCCGGGGACCTGGTCAACACCGCCTCGCGACTGCAGGGGGCGGCCCCGCCGGGGACTGTCCTGGTCGGGGAGGCGACCCAGCGTTCGGCCTCAGCGGGGATCGTGTTCGAACCGGCGGGCGAGCAGATGCTGAAGGGCAAGACGGCCCCGGTGGCCGCATGGCACGCCGTCCGGGTAGCGGGCGGGATCCGCGGTCGGTGGCGGACCGAGGGGCCCGAGGCCCCGTTCGTGGGTCGCACCGAGGAGCTGGCCCTGCTCAAGGATCTCTATCACGCCACGGCACGGGAGAACCACGCGCGGCTGGTGTCGGTGATCGGGCCGGCGGGTATCGGGAAGAGCCGGTTGGGCCGCGAGCTGCTAAACCATATCGACGCCGAGGCGGAGGATTTCTGGCTCCATCACGGTCGGAGCCCCGCCTACGGGGAAGGGCTCACGTTCTGGGCCCTCGGCGAGATGATCCGCCAGCGGGCTGGCCTGGCCGAGACCGATGACGAGCCGACCACACGCTCCCGCGTCCGCGCAATGCTCGACGAGCACGTACCGGACGAGGCAGATCGGCGCTGGATCGAGCCGCCCATCCTCTCCCTGCTGGGCCTCGAGGGCGGCGCGACAGATACCGAACAGCTCTTCGGTGCATGGCGGACGTTCTTCGAGCGGCTGGCCGCCGCGAGCCCGGTGGTACTCGTCTTCGAGGACCTCCACTGGGCCGACAGCGGGATGCTCGACTTCATCGACAACCTTCTTGAATGGAGTCGCTCGCAGCCGATCTTCATCCTGACCCTGGCGCGACCGGAGTTGCTCGAGAGGCGCCCAACGTGGGGAGCCGGCAAACGCCAATTCACATCGGTCTATCTCGAGCCGCTGCCTGAACCGGCCATTCGGGAACTTCTGGCCGGGTTGGTCCCCGGGTTGCCCGAAACCGCCGCCCGGGCCATCGCCGCCCGGGCGGACGGCATCCCGCTGTATGCCGTGGAAACCGTCCGCATGCTGGTGGCCGACGGGCGCCTGGTGGAAGACGGTGGCGTCTACCAACCGAGCGGCGATCTGACGGAGCTCGCGGTCCCCGAGACGCTGACGGCACTGATCGCCTCGCGCCTGGACGCCCTCGACCCAGAAGCCCGTGCCCTGGCCCAGGACGCGTCGGTGCTCGGCCAGCGGTTCACGGTCGCGGGCCTGGCCGCGGTCAGCGGCCTGGAGACGGCGGCCTTCGAGCCTCGCTTGGAGACCCTGGTCCGCCGCGAGCTCCTGTCCCGGGAAACGGACCCGCGTTCGCCGGAGCGGAACCAGTACGGCTTCGTCCAGTCGCTCATCCGCGAGGTCGCCTACAACACCCTGGCCCGACGCGATCGGAAATCCCGCCACCTGGCGGCCGCCCGGTTCTTCGAGAGCCTGGAGACCGATGAGTTGGCCGGCGCCCTGGCCGGCCAATACGTGTCCGCCCACGCCAACGCCGACGGGCCGGATGAGACTACCGCCCTGGCGGCCCAGGCCAGGGTTGCCCTGCGCGCAGCGGCCGAGCGGGCCTCTGGGCTCGGGGCACCCGACCAGGCATTTGGCTTTCTGAGCCAGGCGCTGGCGATGGCCATCGACCCGGTCGATGAGGCAGAGCTCGCCCTCCGGGCGGGCCAGGCCGCGACGGCCGGCGGCCGCTACCACGACGGCGAACCGGTGCTCCGCCGCGCGAAAGAGCTCTTCACGGCGGCCGGGGATCAGGACGGTACTGATCGAGCCGTCACCGCGCTGGCCACCAACCTGATCGAAGCCGCACGGTTCACCGATGCCATCGAACTCCTCGAGCCGGTCATGGCGGAGACCGAGGACTTCGGTCAGCGTCCCTACCTGATCGCCGCTGGAGGTCAGCTGGCGCGCGCTCACATGCTCCAGATCGAGCCCGCTCGGGCGATCGCGGCCGCCGATCGGGTCCTGCCCGCGGCCGAACATGCCGACATGGGTTCCCTGGTCGCGGACCTGCTGGTCACCAAGGGGACCGCATTGAGCATGGCGCGCCGGGTGCGCGAGGGCCTGGCCCTGATCACCGCAGGCAAGGAGCTTGGCGAGTCCCTCGGGGCTCACAGCGTGACGCTCCGTGCACTCATGAACCAGGCGTTCAGCCTGGAGTGGGTCTCACCGCGGGAGGCGTACGCTGGCTCGCAGGCCGGGCTCGCTCTCTCCCGCCGCGTTGGACACCGCGGGTTCGTCCTGAACGCGTTGTTCAACGCGGTCGGCGGCGCCATTCACGTGGGCGAGTGGGACTGGGCCGCCACCGAGCTGATGAATCTCCTCGAAATGGAGCTGGACGGCTCGGACAGGCTGCTGGCCGCGACCGCCGCTGGTTCCTTCCGGGCGGTGCGCGGTGAACCCCGTCAGGATCTCGTGGACGAGGCACGTCGCGCCGATACGAAGGAATTGGCGGTCCGTGTGGTGGTCGAGGCGGCGTTGGCCTATGACGCTCTGGCCGACGGACGACTCGACGAAGCCAGGTCTCGCTTCGAGGTCTCTCGGAAGACGAACTTTGGCTTCGACGACTTCATGTGGACGGCCAGGATCCCCACCTGGCAGCGTGATGAGCCTGCACTCGCGGCCGCGCTCGAGGCACTGCGGGAGGCCGGCCGCCACGGTGAGACAGCGGACGCCCTGCGCCTGACCATGAAGGCGGGCCTGGCGGCTCTTCGCGCGTCAACCGATGAGGCGCTCCAGTTCTATCGGCAGGCTCGCGATGGGTGGGACGACCTCGGCCTGCGATGGGACCTGGCATTGCTGGGAATTGACATGGCCGTGCTGCTGGACCACGGCCTGCCTGAAGTCGGAGCGGCGATCGCTCGAAGCCGCGCCATCCTCACCGAGCTCGGCGCGCGCCCGTTCCTCGAGCGCCTGGAAGCGGAAGTGGCGCGGAGCGGGACGGCGGCGACGCTTTCTGGCGAGGCCCAACCGATTCCCATGGCCGAGTCCGAGGTCACTGCCGGCTAGCTTCGCCGCGCCCCGATAATCGCCCGATGCTCCGGGTGCTCCGCCAGCGGAACTTCGCGCTCCTTTGGTTCGGTGGCCTCATCTCGATGGTCGGCGACTGGGTGCTGTTCGTGGGGCTCCCGTACGAGATCTATCGCCAGACAGGGTCGACCCTGGCCACCGGCGGCATGGTCCTCGCGCTCCTGATTCCGCGCATCGCGTTCGGATCGGTCGCGGGCGTGTATGTGGACCGATGGGACCGCCGCCGGCTGATGATCGCGGTCAACCTGCTCCTGGCCGCGTTCCTGATTCCTCTCCTCGCCGTCAATGCGCTGGGGCTGTGGGTCATCTATGTCGTCCTGATCGTCGAGAGCACGCTCGAGCAGCTGTTCACCCCGGCCGAGGTGGCGCTCCTCCCGAACCTTCTCGAGGGGGGTGACGAGCAGCTCATTCCTGCGAATGCCCTCAGCGGGGTCAATCGCCACCTGGCGCGGCTGATCGGACCGCTGATCGGCGGTGTGGTGGTGGCGGTCGGCGGACTCACCGCCATTGCGGTGGTGGACGCAGCATCGTTCCTGGTGGCGGCTGGCCTCATCGCGGCCATTCGATACGTCGCGCCACCCCGGCCGGCGCACCCGCCCATGGAGGAGGAGGTGGTCTCGGCCTGGCGCCGCCTCATCGGTGAGTGGCGCGAGGGGCTGCGGGTGGTGTGGCACCAACGGGTGCTGCGGGCGCTCCTCCTGTTCTTCGCGATCACGAGCGTTGGGGAGGGCCTGACCGCCACCTTGTTCGTTCCATGGGTCACCGATGCGTTGCATTCGGACAGCGCCGGGTACGGCGCGCTGTTGTCGACTCAGGCGATTGGCGGCCTGGCCGGGGCGCTGGTCATCGGCCGATTCGGGGCACGCGTCAACCCGCTGAGGCTCCTGATCGTGGGCGCCGTCACGTTCGGGGCGATTGACCTGGTCCTGTTTACCTACCCGATCGTCTTTCCGTTCCTCGCGCCCGCACTGGTCGGAATGGTCATCGTCGGGGTGCCAGGGGCCGCCATGGGCGCGGGGAGCACCACGCTCCAGCAGTCGCAGGCGGAGGACCGCCATCGGGGCCGCGTCATCGGTGCGATCGGGGCGCTGGCCGGGGTCGGCTCGCTGGTTGGAGCCATCCTGGCCGGCTTCCTCGGCGAGGTATTGCCGGTGATCTTGCTGCTGGTGGTCCAGGGCAGCGGGTACGTCATCGGCGGCGGGTTGGTGGCCGTGATGGTCAGATCCCGCTCCGCCGTCGCAAAATGACCTGGAATGACTGGGTCAGAGCCCGAGGGCAGAGTTGGGGTGGACGAGTGCCTCCGTTGCGGGGCAACCGTCCAGTCGCTGGGCGTCGAGGAGTTTCGCGTGGGCGGTGCGAGCGGCGGCTGGAAGCTGCTCTTCGGGGAGTGGGCGGAACTGGGCGAGGAGATGCTCAAACTCGAAGTCCGTGCGTGTCCACGCTGCGCACACGTCGAATTCCGGGTCCCGCCCCGCAGTTAGGCCCTCTGCTAGACTCCCCGGGCCTGAGCGCCGGACGGGCTAACCGTAGCGGCGCGAATCACGGCCGAGAGGAGGCGAGACGTTTGGCGGAAGTCCGCGTGGGCGAGAACGAGTCGTTCGAGAGCGCGCTGCGGCGATTCAACAAGAAGATCCAGCAGTCCGGCATCCTGGCCGAAGCACGCCGCCGCGAGCACTACGAGAAGCCCAGCGTGAAGCGCAAGCGCAAGGAATCCAAGAAGCGCAAGGGCCCGCGCCTTTAGCCAGACGGCTCCCGGGGTCGGTCCATCAAGACCGATCCCGATTGCATCTCCCGAGCATTCACCGATGAGCCTCCAGACCGACATCGAGTCCGCCATGCGCGCCGCCATGAAGGCGGGCGATGCGGTCCGCGTCTCGACCCTCCGGCTGGCCATGGCGGCCGCTCACAACCGCCAGATCGAGCTTGGGCACGAGCTGACCGATGCCGAAGTGATCGAGGTCCTCGACCGCCAGGTCAAGCAACGGCGCGAGAGCATCGAGCTGTACCGGCATGGCGGCCGCCCGGAGCTGGCCGATGCCGAGGAGGCGGAATTGGCGATCCTGCGCGAGTTCCTCCCCGAGCCCCTGACCGATGCCGAGCTCGAGCGCCTGGCCCGGGACGCCGTGGCCGCCACGCGTGCCAGCGGGCCGGGCGACATGGGCCGCGTGATGGGCGTCCTGGTGCCCCAGACCAAGGGTCGGGCCGATGGCAAGGCGGTCAGCGACCTGGTTCGCCGGCTGTTGTCGAAGGGGTCTGCGGAGTAGGATCCCGCTCCACATGTTCATCACCCGGACCCTGGCACCCCGGGACCGCACCGTGACCGGTGCCACCGTTGCGCGCCTGGTCGCCGTCATGGTGCTGGTGGGCGTGGCCCTGTTCGCGATCCTGGCGGTGGATCTGGTGCCCGACAGCGTCTCGCTGGAAGTGGGTGACGTTGCCACCGAGGACATCAGGGCGGCCCGCAGCGTGTCGTTCGTCTCCGCATCCGAGACAGAGGCGGCCCAGGCCGAGGCAGAGGCGGCGGTGGCGCCGGTTTACGTCGAAATCGGGCCGCAAGCCGATATCCGGTCTCGCCAGCTGACGAGCTACGACGCTGAGGTGGCCGCCATCCAGGCAGTCCTCGCCGAGCGCGACGCCGGCACGCTGTCTCCGGCGGACGTGCAGACTCGGCTCGAAGCCGCCGCCCCGTCCCTGCGCGCGTCCCAGGTGGCGCTCCTGGCGGGGCTGCCCACGCCGCGCTGGCAAGCGATCGCCGCCGAAGGGCGTCGGGTCCTTGACCAGGCGCAGGCCGGCGTGCTGCGGGAGGACGCCCTGGCCGAGGCCCGCCAAACCGCCCGGGAGGCGGTCAGCGTCGACCTGGCCCCCGACGAGCGGGAGCAGGCTGGCGACCTGGCCGCTGCCCACATCGCCGCCAACCTGGCCTACAGCCCCGAGGCGACATCCGCCGCCCGCCAGGCGGCCCGCGCCGACGTCGACCCGGTGCGGGTCACCGTCCAACGCAATGAGGCGGTGGTCCGGGCGGGCGACCCGATCAGCACCCTCGACTACGAGAAGCTCACCGAGCTGGGTCTCACCGAGCCAGCCGGCGACCTCCTGCCGCTCATCGGAAACGCACTCTTGGCCGCACTGCTGGCCGTCCTGCTGGTCGGCTTCGTGTGGCGCTTCCAGCCGGCCATTTGGCATCGGCGCCGGAGCCTGGTCCTGTTCCTGCTCATCCTATTCGCCAGTGCGGCTGTCCTGCGGTTGGCCGGTGATCGGTCTATTGCCGCGTACCTGGTGCCCACCTCGGCCGCGGTCATGCTGACAGGGCTTCTGCTGGGCGGGGCCGCGGGCGGAGCCATGGCCATGGGGCTCGCGGTGGTGGCCGGGCTCACCAACTCGGCCGACCTAGGCCCGGTGGTGTATGCCGCTGCGGGTGGGTTCGCGTCGCTGGTGATCATTCTCCAGGCCGAGCGCCTGAACGCGTTCGTCCGCGCCGGCGTCGTGCTGGCCCTGGTCAACGTCACCGTGGTCGTCGCGTTCAGCCTGCTCGAGGGGCTTGACGCGACCGGAATCGCACAGCTCGCTGCGGCGGGCATGGTCAACGCCGCCCTGTCGGTGGTGCTGGCGGTGGGTGGCTTCGCCGTCCTGGGGAATGTGTTCGGGATCCTGACCGTGTTCCAGATGTTGGAGCTGGCCAATCCCTCGAACCGGCTACTGCGCCGCGTGCTGCTCGAGACGCCAGGCACCTACCACCACTCGGTCATGGTCGGCAACCTGGCCGAGCGGGCGGCCGAAACCGT
Organism: Chloroflexota bacterium; assembly: GCA_038040195.1. Lineage (NCBI taxonomy): Bacteria > Bacillati > Chloroflexota > Chloroflexota bacterium. The sequence goes on from JBBPIR010000004.1 coordinate 18,274, forward strand.
CGGCGCCGATCCACTCCTGGCCCGCGTGGCGGCGTACTACCACGACATCGGCAAGATGAAGAACCCGCTGGCGTTCATCGAGAACCAGGCTGGCGGCCCGAACATCCATGACGACCTGAACCCCGAGACGAGCGCCCGGATCATCGCCGCCCACGTGCGGGACGGGGTCGAGTTGGCCCAGGAGTATCGGCTCCCGCCTCAAATCGCGGACTTCATCCCGCAGCACCACGGGACGTCTGTAATGGGCTACTTCCATGGCAAGGCGCTCCAGGCGAGCGTGGAGGCCGACGCCGACCGCTACCGTTACCCCGGCCCTAAGCCGCAGAGTCGCGAGGCGGCCATCGTGATGCTGGCCGACGGGGTGGAGGCGTCCGTGCGGTCATTGCCCCAAAAGGACGACGCCGACATCCGCGAGATGGTCGACCGCATCGTCAACGGGCGCCTGGCCGACGGACAGCTCGACGACAGCAACCTCACCCTGCGCGACATCGAGCGCATTCGCGGGTCATTCGTCGAGCAGCTGCTGGGCATGTACCACCAGCGAATCAGCTATCCCGAGAACGTCCTCCCCATCGAGCGAGATTCCCGGAGCGCCTGACCTAAGCGCCTGACCTCAGCGCACTGAATTCAGCGTCTTGAGCCGGCCCGGGCCCTGGCCTAGGATGGTCAGGATGGAACCCGGGGTCACCCTCCACGACAAGGTTGGCCGCAGCCGGCTGGCCGAGGCCGTGGAGCCACTGGGGTTGGACACGGCGCTGGAAGTGGTGACGGCTGCCGCCGCCGAAACCATGCGCGCCGCGCTCAGCACGCGCCAGGCGGAGGTGGAGCTGACCCTGTGCGGCGACGCGGAGATGACCCGCCTGAACTTCGACCACATGGGCGAGCGCGGGCCAACCGACGTGTTGGCGTTCCCGCTCCACGAATGGACCGTCGAGAACGGCCGCTCCCACCTGGTGGATGACGACGGCCGGCCGAGCGCCCGGCCCGGCGCCCCGGGCCCCCTGATGCTGGGCGACGTCGTCATCGACCTCGACCAGGCAGTGCGCCAGGCGGCCGAAGGTGACTGGAGCGTGCCGGAGGAGGTGGCCCTGCTGGCCATCCACGGCACCCTGCACCTCATCGGTCACGACCATGACGATCCCGAGGGCGAGACGGCCATGCGCGAGCTCGAGCACCGCGTCCTGACCGTCCTGCACCGCCATTTCCGGGACGTGGCCTGGAAGCCCGGTTCGTTGTTCGACCGCGCCGGCCACGCCGTGGGGGCCGGCTACTAGACCGGGCGGTCGCTCCGCAGTTCCAGCGGCACGCGATCCGGGCGGCCGAGGATGAGGTCCACCACCAGGGCAGCGCTGCCCGGACCGGTGGAGATACCCCATGGGCCGTGGCCCGCGCAGACGAACAGTCCTTCCACGTTGGCCACGGGACCGATGAAGGGACGCCCGTCAATCGACTGGGGTCGGGCGCACATCCAGATGCGGATGACGGGTGCGTCGGCGAGGGCAGGCACGAACTCGCTGCCGTGCCGGACGAGCACCAGGGCAAGCGCTTCGGGATCCGGCTGATCGGCCAGGAAGGTCGATCCCACCGTGGCCACCCCTCCCACCGCGATCAGGCTGAACAAGCTGCCGGCCAGCCCGCTCGCCGTGTTGACCGTATGCACCACGCCTTCCTCCAGGACGTGGCGGGGTGGGTCGGCCAGATCCACCTGGACGGTGACTCCCCAGGTTCGGATGATGGGCGGCCACGGCGGCTCCGCGCCGAGGATCTCCGGCGTCCACGGGCCGCCAGCCAGCAGGACCTGGTCCGCGGACAGGTGCTCCCCGTCTTCCAGCGCCACGCCCCGGACCGTTCCATCCTCAATCCAGGGCTGCGCAGCGCGACCGATCCGCAGCGTCACCCCGGCCCGGACCGCTCGCGCCGCCAGCGCTCGAGTTGCCCCATCGGCCGTCGCTGGGTAGCCGGTCTCGAGCCGAACGGCAGCCCAGCCATCGGACAGTGCCGGCTCCGCTGCGGCGACGGCGTCGGCGTCCAGTGCCTCGGCTCGCAGCTCGGGGAAGGCGTCGTGCAGCTCCGCCGCCCGGGATCGGGCGGCGGATTGGTCATCGGTCAGGAGCAGGATACCCACCGGCTCGGAGGGGAATGCGAAATCCAGATCGGAGGCGGCCAGGTGCCGGTACGTGGCCAGGGACTCGATATGGAGCGGGAGCAGCACCGGGTCGAACGGATGCTGGATGGAACCCGAGTTTCGGCCCGAGGCCCCGGCGGCGATCGCGGTGGCCTCGATCAGGGTGACCGATCGCCCCGCCTCGGCCAGCAGGGCGGCTGCGGTGCAGCCCACGATCCCGCCACCGATGACTGCCACCCGCTCGCGCCCCACGCGCCGATGCTACCCGGGCGGGTCCGCCGCTGACGGCTACCATCCGTCGGGCCATGAAGGTCGTGTGCGGGCTAGGCAATCCCGGCGATCGGTACCGACTGACGCGGCACAACGTCGGGTACCGGGTGGTCGACCTGCTCGCCGATCGGTGGGAGGTGAGCAAGGGTCGTGCCCGCGACGGCGCGGCCACGATCGAGGTGGTGCGAGACGAACCGGTGGGCCGGGTGCTGCTGGTCAAGCCCCTGCGCTTCATGAACCAATCCGGCGCGCCGCTCCGCGCCGCGGTCCGCAACGTCAACGCCGATCCGGAGACCGACCTGCTGGTGGTGGCCGACGACGTCGACCTGCCGCTGGGGAAGGTACGGCTGAGGCGGGGCGGGTCCGCGGGTGGCCACAACGGTCTGCGAGACATCATCGAGGCGCTCGAGACCGATCAGTTCGCGCGGCTGCGGGTCGGGATCGGGCGGAACGGCGAGACGGTGGACCACGTCCTGTCCACCTTCAGCCGGGCCGAGGAGGAGCTGGCCGACGAGGCGATCGCCACCGCCGCCGACGCAGTGGAGCGTTGGCTGGCGGAGGGCACCGAGGCGGCGATGAACGCGTTCAACGGGCTCGACCTGGGGCCACCCGCCGACCCGTGACCCGCGGCCCGCGGCTGGGGCCGCTGCTCGAGCTGCTGGGGGTGCCGCCGCCCACACCGGGGAGCTTCCGCGTCCCGGCCGCCGCGCGCGCCGCCCACCTGGCGGCCCGCCGTCGGACACTGGCGCCCGCGTCCCCGCTGTTGGTGGTGGTCGAGACTGATGAGCAGGCCCATCGGCTGGCCGACGACCTGGGTGCGTGGCTGGACGAGGGCACGGTGGCGGTGCTGCCGGAGCGGGGCGCGCTGCCGCTGGAGCGGGCGCTCCCCGAGCGCGATGAGTCCGCGGGCCGTCTGGAGGTGCTGGCCCGGTTGGCGGAGCCAGAGCGGCACCTGGTCGTGGTAGCGCCACTGGCCGCGCTGTGGCAGCGGACGCTGTCCGTGGAGCAGCTCCTCGGCGCGCGGCGCCGTTTACGGGTCGGGGACAAGGTCCCGCAGCGCGCGCTGGTCAGCGGGCTGATGGCCGCCGGCTACGACCCCACGCCCGAGGTGACGGGGATCGGCGAGCTGGCGGTCCGTGGCGGCCTGATCGACCTGTGGCCACCGGGTGAGCCGGACCCCATCCGGATCGAGCAGTTCGGGGACGAGATCGACGCCATCCGCGTCTTCGAGCCCACCACCCAGGCCAGCCGGTCGCGCCGGAAGGAAATCCTGCTCCTCCCCGCCGGGGAATTCGCCATCCCGGACCCGGACGCCCTGGCAGCGGCGCTCGCCCGGCAGGTCGGTCATCCATCGGTCCTCAGCGACACGCTCCAGGCCGACCTGGCTCGCCTGGAGTCCGGAGACCTGGGCGAGGCGGCCGAAACCTGGATCACCCATCTGACCGCCGGCCCCACCGCCGACCACCTCCCGGCGGACGCCCACCTGGTGCTCACCGATGTCGATCAGCTCCGAGGCCACGTCACGGACGCCGACCAGTGGGCCGCCGGCCGTCGCGCCCAGCTGGTCGAGGGCGGCGAGCTGCCTCCGGACTGGCCGCTTCCGTATGAGGCGGTCGCCACATTGGACGCGTTGGCCGCCCGGGCACCGGAGCGGCTCGAGGAAGGGGGCGACGCCGCCGAGATCGGATTTGGCGCCGCGCCCGCACTTCCCGTGCGGGCCGAACGGATGGGGGAGTGGCTCCGCGAATTGGCCGCTGGCGGGAAACGCGTCGTGGTCGCCACCGACCAGGCCAGCCGCCTGGTGGAGCTGCTGGCCGATGCGCCCGGCCTCATCGGTCCCCTTGACTCCCTCGCGGAAATACCCGAACCGGGGTTTATCGCGGTCGTCCATGGCTCCACCGCCAACGGCGTGAGCCACGCCCCGTCGGACCTGCTCCTCCTCTCTGACCGGGAGCTGTTCGGGGCCACCCGCGTCCGGCGGCTGCTCCCGAGCAAGCGGGTCGTCACGCGAGACCTGATCGGGCGCCTGGAGCCCGGGGAGCTGGTGGTCCACGTCGACCACGGCATCGCCCGCTACGTGGGCATGACTCAGCGCGCGTATGGCGACGCGGTCCGCGAGTACCTCCAGCTCGACTTCGCCGGCGCTGACAAGATCTTCCTGCCCGCCGACCAGGTGGGCCGCATCACACGCTACTCGGGAGCGCCCGCCCCGGGCCTCAGCCGCCTGAGCGGGCGCGAGTGGGCCAACACCACCCGCCGCGTCCGCGCCGCGGTCATCGACCTGGCCGATGACCTGCTGGAGCTGTACGCCGCCCGCGAGCAGGCTGCTGGCTTCGCCTACCCATCGGACTCGACCTGGCAGCGGGAGCTGGAGGAATCCTTCCCGTACACCGAGACGCCCGACCAGGAGCGGACCATTCAGGAGGTGGCCGCCGACATGGCTCGCCGCCGGCCGATGGATCGGCTGGTGTGCGGGGACGTGGGGTACGGCAAGACCGAGGTTGCGCTGCGGGCCGCCTTCCGGGTCGTGGAAGCCGGCCGCCAGGCGGCCGTGCTGGTCCCCACCACCGTTCTGGCGCAGCAGCACCTGCTGACCTTCAGGCGCCGCCTCGACGCCTTCCCGCTCAAGGTGGAGGTGCTCAGCCGCTTCGTCAGCAAGGCCGACCAGGCAAGAATCGTGGCCGAGCTGGCGGCCGGCACGGTGGACGTCGTCATCGGCACCCATCGGCTGCTGAGCAGGGACATCAGCTTTGCCGATCTGGGGCTGCTGGTCGTCGATGAGGAGCAGCGGTTCGGGGTGGCCCAGAAGGAGAAGATCAAGCAGCTCCGCCGCGAGGTGGACGTGCTGACCCTGTCCGCCACGCCCATCCCGCGCACCCTGCACCTGTCGCTGGTCGGGATCCGCGATATGTCGGTCATCGAGACTGCCCCCGAGGCGCGGCTGCCAATCCTGACTCGCATCGCGGAGGACGACGACGGGCTCGTACGGGACGCCATCCTGCGCGAGATCGACCGGGGCGGGCAGGTGTTCTACGTCCACAACCGGGTCGAGACCATCGAAGCGGCCACGGCCCGGGTCCGTCGCCTCGTCCCGCGGGCCCGTGTGGCCATCGGTCATGGCCAGATGCCGGAGGGCATGCTGGAGCGGGTCATGCTCGACTTCGACGCGGGGCTATTCGACGTCCTGGTATGCACCACCATCATCGAGTCGGGGCTCGACATCCCGAACGCCAACACCATGCTGATCTCGCGGGCCGACACGTTCGGGCTGGCGCAGCTGTACCAGCTCCGGGGCCGGGTTGGGCGCTCCGACCGGCGGGCGTACGCGTACCTGCTGCATCGGCGGGGCAATCCGCTATCGCTGGTGGCGCGGCGCCGGCTGCACGCCATCTTCAGCGCCTCGGACCTGGGGGCCGGCTACCAGATCGCCCTGTCGGACCTCGAGATCCGCGGCGCGGGCAACATCCTGGGCCCCGAGCAGTCGGGGTACATGGCCGCGGTCGGCTTCGAGCTGTACACCCAGCTCCTGGCCGAGGCGGTGGATCTGCGCCGGGGGCGGATTCGGCCGCCGCAGCCGGCAGCGGTGCGCCTGGAGCTGCCGGGTTCGGCCTACCTGCCCGATGTCTACGTGGGCGCCGCGGGCGCCAAGCTCGAGGTCTATCGCCGGTTCGCCCAGGTCAAGACCGATGCCGATGCAGATGCGCTGCGGGCGCATCTGCTGGACCGATTCGGGCCGATTCCGCCGGAGGTGGAGGGTCTCTTCCGGGCGGTCGCGGTGCGCCTGGCCGCGGAGGCGGCCGAGGTTTCCGAGGTCCGCGTCGACGAGGGGCGGCTGACGTTGAAGTGGCGGCGTTACGATCGCGCCGTTGTGACCCACGCGTTGACCATCGCCGGATTCCGACCCGTGGCCGGCTCCAACCAGGTCCGCATCCCCCTCGTTCGCGGCCGCGACCCGATCGACACGGCCCTGCGCGCTCTGACCGCGGTGCGATCTGCTGGCAGGGCGGCTTGACGAACCATGACGCCCATGCGCCCTGAGCTCCCCACCGGCACGGTTACGTTCCTGTTCACCGACGTCGAAGGCTCGACGAAGCTCCTCCACGAGCTGGGCCCCGATGCCTATGCCGCGGCCCTGGCCGAGCATCGGCGCATCGTCCGCGCCGCGGTCGCCGCCCACGGCGGGGTGGAGGTCGACACCCAGGGCGATGCGTTCTTCGTCGCCTTCCAGACCGCCCCCGGCGGGCTGGCCGCGGCCGCCGCCGCCCGCGACGCGCTGGCCGGCGGACCGATCCGAGTCCGGATCGGGATCCATACCGGCACCCCGCACCTGACTGCGGAGGGCTACGTCGGGGCCGACGTCCACCGCGCGGCACGGATCGCCGCCGCCGGCCATGGCGGGCAGGTGCTCGTCTCGGCGGCCACGGTGGCTCTCCTCGGGACCGCGGGCCTGCGCGATCTCGGCGAGCATCGGCTCAAGGACTTCTCCGAGCCGGTGGCGATCCACCAGCTCGGGGACGGGCGCTTCCCGCCGTTGCGGACGATCTCGAACACGAACCTCCCCCGCCCCGCCAGCTCGTTCGTGGGCCGCGATACCGAGGTGGCGGAGGTCACCGACCTCCTCCAGAACGGTGCCCGGCTGCTGACCCTCACCGGGCCCGGCGGCTCGGGCAAGACGCGCCTTGCCATCGAGGCGGCGGCGACGCTGGTCCCAGAGTTCAAGGCCGGCGTGTTCTGGGTCGGCCTCGCGCCGCTGCGCGATCCGGCACTCGTGACCGAGACCATCGGCCAGACGCTGGGGGCCACGGATGGCCTGGCCGAGCACATCGGGGAGCGGGAGATGCTGCTGCTCATTGACAACCTCGAGCAGGTCGTGGCGGCCGCCCCCGAAGTGGCGTCGCTCGTCGAGACCTGCCCCAACTTGCGGCTGCTCGTCACCAGCCGCGAGCTCCTGCGGGTTCGGGGCGAGGTCGAGTACCCGGTCCTGCCGCTCGCCGACCCCGACGCGGTGGACCTGTTCTGCGCCCGGGCCCGGACCGAACCGGATGACACGATCCGCCAGCTGTGCCACGCCCTCGACAATTTGCCGCTCGCCCTGGAGCTGGCCGCCGCCCGGGCCAGCGCCCTCACGCCGGCCCAGATCCTCAAGCGGCTGTCCCATCGCCTTGACCTCCTCAAAGGCGGGAGGGATGCCGATCCCCGTCAGCAGACGCTGCGGGCAACGATTGAGTGGTCCTTTGAGCTGCTGAGCCCGGACGAGCAGCGCCTCTTCGCGCGGCTGGCTGTCTTCGCCGGCGGATGGACCCTCGACGCCGCCGAAGTCGTCGCGAAGGCCGATCTGGACACCCTCCAATCGCTCGTCAACAAGAGCCTCGTCCGCCACACCGACGAGCGGTTCTGGATGCTCGAGACCATCCGTGAGTACGCCGTCGAGCGGCTCGAGGAGTCCGGCGAGGCAGACGGGCTGCGGCGGCGCCACGCGGAGCTGTTCCTCGCCCTCGCCGAGGAAGCGGAGCCGCACGTGCGCGGGCAGAGCCCCGAGGAGTGGTTAGAACGACTGGAGCGCGAGCACGACAACCTGCGCGCCGCGCTTGACTGGCTCGAGGCGACGGCCAGCGGGGAGCTGGGGTTGCGGTTGGCCGGCGCCGTGGACGAATTCTGGTGTGCGAGAAACCATGTGCCGGAAGGCCGGCGTTCCCTCGAAAGCGCGTTGCGCCTTAACAAGCGTCCGACGCCGGCTCGAGCCAAGGCGCTCATCGGTGCGGCCCACCTGGCACGCGACAGCGGAGACCCTGCGGCCGGGAGGCTATGGGCAGAGGAGGGGCTGGCCCTCCACAGAAGGCTTGGCGACCCGTGGGGCACGGCCAACTCCCTGCTGTGGCTCGGCCTAGCGGTCGCCGACGAGGGCGACTTTCCGCGGGCTCAGCAGCTCTTCGGCGAGAGCGCGGACGCGTTTGGCGCGCTCGACGACGCGTACTACACCCTGTATGCCAACCGCATGCTGGCGTGGACCTACGACGCGTTGGGGGACCGACCGCGCGCCCGGGCGCTCCACGAGGAGAATCTTCGCCGCGCACGCGATCTGCACGCCCGGGATCTCGAAGCGTCGGTCCTCGGCGCCCTCGCGTCGTACGCCGAAGACGAAGGTCGCGTCCAGGACGCCGCCTTGCTGGCCGCGGAGAGCCTCCGCATCTTTCGTGATCTCGGCAATCAGGTCAGCGCCGTCGTGGAGCTCTGCCGCTGTGCTGCTGCCCTCTCCCTTGCAGGGGAATCCGGAATCGCCACTCAGCTGCTCGGCAGTTCGGCGGCCTTCCATGAGGAGGCTGGCACTCCGCTGCTACCGTATCTCGTTGCCGAGAACGAACGGACGCTGACGAGGATCCATTCCCAGCTCGACGAGGCTGACTTCGCCGAGGCTTGGGAGCGAGGCCGAAAGCTGACTGTCGAGGAGGCAACCAAGTTGGCCCTCGAGTCCCTGAGCGGGATCGCGGAGGTTTCCAGGTGACCGACCCGCGGATCCGGCTGCGGGACGCGACTCTGGCCGATGCCGACGTGCTCGACGCGTGGGCGCGCTCGCCCGAGGCCAAGGGCGAGTTCAACGACTTTGGCATGCCTACCGACGACGAATCGGTTCGTGAGGCGCTGGAGAAGGGTCCGCTGCGCAATGAACGGAATGGGCAGATGGTCGTCGAGCGTGTGGCGGATGGGCAGCCGATCGGGACGGTGGGCTGGCATGAGGTTCCGCACGGGCCCGGCACCGAGTCGCGAGCCTGGAACATCGGAATCTCGCTGATCCCCGAGGCACGCGGGCAGGGATTCGGCAGCATCGCCCAGCGGCTGCTCGCCGACGAGCTGTTCGCGACAACGGATGTGAACCGGGTCGAGGCCTCGACCGATGTCAGAAACCTGGCCGAGCAGCGTGCGCTGGAGAAGGCCGGATTCGTTCGCGAAGGCATCCAGCGCGGCGCCCAATTCCGCGCCGGCGCACATCACGATCTGATCACCTATGCGAGGCTGCGGAACGACCCCTGAGGCGTATACTCAGAGCGAATTCTCGACCCGGGACGGGCGCACCCGTCCGGCGCCGATCAGCACGAACCCGCGCGAAGCGCGCGGGCTGACTGAGGAGGCGCGACCGTGACCACCCGTCCAACCCAACCCGATCCTTCGGCTGCGCGCGCGACGCTGGCCGTAGGCGATCGGTCGTATCGGTACTACGCCCTCGAAGCGCTTGGCATCCCGGATCTGGATCGGCTCCCGTACACCGTCAAGGTCCTGATCGAGAACGCGGCACGGCACGCGGCCTCTGGGATCGGCCTAGTAACGACTGACGACCTGGCGACGCTAGCCAGCTGGCGCCCGGACACGGATCCAGGCACGACCGAGCTGCCGTTCCTCCCCGCGCGGGTCATCCTCCAGGACTTCACCGGCGTGCCATGCGTCGTGGACTTGGCCGCCATGCGCGACGCGCTGGCGGACCTGGGCGGCGACCCGAACAAGGTGAACCCCCTCGTCCCGGCCGACCTGGTCATCGACCATTCGGTCCAGGTCGACCAGTACGGGACCGAGGCCGCGTTCCTGATCAACGTCGAGCGCGAGTACGAGCGCAATGGCGAGCGTTACGCGCTGCTCCGCTGGGCGCAGGAAGCGTTCGCCAACTTCCGGGTTGTCCCGCCGGGGACCGGCATCGTCCACCAGGTCAACCTCGAGTACCTGGCCGACGTCGTCAGCGCCCGCCCCGAGCCAGACGGCACAATGACCGCCTTCCCGGACACCCTGGTCGGGACCGACTCCCACACCACCATGATCAACGGCCTGGGCGTTGTGGGCTGGGGCGTGGGCGGCATCGAGGCCGAGGCTGCCCTGCTGGGCCAACCGCTGTACCAGCCGCTCCCCGTGGTGGTCGGCTTCCGCCTGGACGGGGAGATGCCTCCCGGCACCACGGCCACCGACCTGGTCCTGACCGTGACCGAGATCCTCCGCACCCACGGGGTGGTGGGCAAGTTCGTCGAATTCCACGGCACCGGCCTGTCGCGGCTGGGGCTGGCCGACCGGGCCACCATCAGCAACATGAGCCCCGAGTTTGGCGCCACCGCCACCCTGTTCCCGGTTGACGACGAGACCCTCCGCTACCTGCGGATGACGGGCCGTTCGGAGGAGGTGGTAGACCGGGTCGAGGCCTACGCCAAGGCCCAGCACCTGTTCCGGACTGATGCCTCCCCGGAGCCGATGTTCAACGAGTCGCTCCACCTGGACCTGGGCAGCGTCGAGCCATCGTTGGCCGGACCCAAGCGGCCGCAGGACCGCGTGTCGCTCCCTGGGCTGCCTGAGAACTTCCGGACCGTATTCGCCGATGCCCTGGACCGATCCGCCACGGTGCGGTTCAACGGCACCACCGAGCAACTGAGCTCCGGATCGGTCCTGATCGCGGCCATCACGTCGTGCACCAACACTTCGAACCCGTCGGTCATGGTGGCTGCCGGCCTGGTGGCGCAGCGCGCCGTGGAGCGCGGGCTGACGATGCCGCCCTGGGTCAAGACCTCGTTCGCGCCCGGATCAAAGGTCGTGCCCGAGTACCTCGAGGCGGCCGGCCTGATGGATCCGCTCAAGTCGCTGGGCTTCAACCTCGTCGGATTCGGCTGCACGACCTGCATCGGCAACTCTGGGCCGTTGGCGGAGCCGATCGCGGCAGCCGTGGAGGAGACCGACCTGGTGGGCGTATCGGTCCTGTCCGGCAACCGGAACTTCGAAGGGCGCATCCATCCGTTGACCCGCGCCAGCTACCTGGCCTCACCGCCGCTGGTGGTGGCGTTCGCCCTGGCCGGGCGGATCGACCTGGACCTCACGACCGAGCCGCTGGGGATCGGCTCCGATGGCGCATCGGTATACCTGAAGGACCTGTGGCCGACCACCGAGGAGGTGGATGCCGTGGTGGCCGAGCGGGTCCGCTCGGAGATCTTCACCAAGGAATACGCCTCGGTATTCGATGGGGATGAGCAGTGGCGCGAGCTGCCCGTGCCGGCCGGAGGCCGATACGCGTGGGACGCGGCGTCAACCTACGTCGCCCGCCCGCCATTCTTCGACGGGTTGGGGATGGAGCCGGAGCCGCTGATCGATGTCGTCGACGCGCGGGTGCTGGCCTGGCTGGGAGATTCGGTCACCACCGACCACATCTCGCCGGCGGGATCCATTCCCCACAGCAGCCCGGCCGGGAAATGGCTCATCGAACGGGGCGTGGCGCCACGCGACTTCAACTCGTACGGGGCCCGGCGCGGGCACCACGAGGTGCTGGTGCGTGGCACCTTCGCGAACATTCGCCTGCGCAACCGGCTCACGCCGGACGCCGAGGGCAACATCACCGAGCACTTTCCCAGCGGGGAGCGGCTGACGATCTTCGAGGCCTCGCAGCGCTATCTGGCCTCGGGGACGCCGCTGGTCGTGCTTGCCGGCAAGGAATACGGGTCTGGATCCTCACGTGACTGGGCGGCCAAGGGACCGCTCCTCCAGGGAGTGCGAGCGGTCATCGCCGAGTCATACGAGCGGATCCATCGGTCCAACCTGGTGGGGATGGGGATCCTGCCCCTCCAGTTCCGTGCCGGCGAGTCCGCGGAGTCGCAGGGCCTGACCGGGCGCGAGACCTTCGCCATCAGGGGCGTGGCCGCGGGTTTGCAGCCCCGCCAGGAGGTGACTGTCGAGGCTCGGGCCGAGGATGGTGCGCTGCGGACGTTCCAGGCCATCGCCCGCCTGGACGGGCCGGTGGACGTCGAGTACTACCGCCAGGGCGGCGTGCTGCAAACGGTCCTGAGGCGCCTGGCGGCCAGCTGACGCCAGCGGGAGGGCCTGCTGCGCTTCGGCCGCCAGGGCGCCTCGGATCAAACCTGAGACCCGGGATTGCTCCCGGGTCTCGTGGCTTCCCGTCTGGGGATGTTCAGGGTGCGTACTCCATCGGACCGGAAAGCGGGTCGCTGATCCACTGGTTGATCACCGGTGCCGGCGCTGCTTCGGGTTGGGTGTTGATGGCCGGTGCGCTGAAGGACGCGAACGCCAGGGCCGCGGCCAGTATCAGCATCGCCAGGGCCCCAACGAGGGCACCGATCACGAAGATGGAGGTGTTGCCGCTTGGGTAGGTGATGGTGGTCATTGGTCCGGTCTCCCACTTGGCTGGGTGAAGGTGTTGGCGCAGCATCGGCTCAGATCGGTGCGAAGTCGTAGCCGATAGACGACCGCCCGAGTGTCGTCCTGGCGACACGGCCGGCTACCGCGCCCCCGATGTACGTCAGATGTGCATATCGGCCACTTTTCGGGGGGCCTGGGCGCATCGGGGGCCCTCCGATGGCCGTTTGGTACACCACATGGACGATTCGGCCACCGAATGGCCCCTCAGGCCACTGAAAGGCACCTCAGGAGTTCCAACTTGGCCGATACGTGCACGTCATGTACATCCAGGGGACGGGCTTGCCGAAACCGACCCGGGCGACCGGTCAGGCGCTGAGAGAACCCTCCCAGCGTTGGGCCACGGCGTCGGGGACCGCGTCGGCGGGGAGCGGCGGTGAGAAGTGGAACCCCTGGCCCAGGCGGCAGCCCAGCTCCCGAAGCCGGACCACCTGGTCGCCCCGTTCGATCCCCTCCGCCAGCACCTGGAGACCGAGGGTCTGGCCGAGCTTGATGATCGAGCGCAGGAGGACTGGCACCTCGCGGTCGTCGCCCAGCGAGGCGGTGAAGGATCGGTCGATCTTCAGCAAGTCCACCGGCAGCCGCTCGAGGTAGCTCAGCGACGAATATCCGGTCCCGAAGTCGTCCATGGCCAGCTGGACGCCGGTCCCACGCAAGCCGAGGAGCTTCTGCTCGGTAGCGACCACGTCGGCCATCAGAGTGCTCTCGGTGATCTCCAGCAGCAGTCGGTTGGGGGCGAGCTCTGCATCGCGAAGCGAAGTCGCCACCATGTCCAGCAGCCTCGGATCGGTCAGTTGGCGGGTCGAGACGTTCACGCTGATCAGCGGCAGACGTCCATTGGCGCCCGGCAGCGCATGGGCCTTGTCCCAAGCAGCCATCTGGCGACAGGCTTCACCGGTGATCCACGCTCCGAGCGGCACGATGAGCCCGGTCTCTTCGGCCGCGGGAATGAATTCGTCGGGCTCAATCAGGCCGCGTTCCGGATGGCGCCAGCGGATGAGCGCCTCGAGTCCGGTCAGCCGGCCGTTGCGCAGATCGACGAACGGCTGGTAGTGGAGCACGAAGTCGCCGCGGCTGATGGCCTGCTCCAGCTCGGACCGCAGCTCCTGGCGTCGGATGACGGCCAGGTGCATGCGCGGCTCGAAGAACTCGATCCGGCCCTTGCCGCGGGCCTTGGCGGTGTACATGGCCAGGTCCGCGTGCCTTAGCAGGTCCTCGGGCGGCGAGCTGCCCGGCTGGGCCACCGCGACCCCGGCGCTGCCGCGGGCGAAGACCTGCTTGCCCTGGAGGTCGAACGGGGAGCGCAGTGCAGCCAGCACCCGCTCTGCCACCCGCCGAGCCGACTCGCGGGTGGTGTCCTCCAACAGGATGGCGAACTCGTCGCCCCCGAAGCGAGCCACCGTGTCCTCGGGTCGCATGACACCGCGCAGGCGCTCCGCGACCGCTGTCAGCAGCTGGTCTCCGGCCGCGTGACCCAGGCTGTCATTGACCGTCTTGAAGTCGTCCAGGTCCAGGAAGACGACCGCCATCGAGCGGCGGGCCCGTTCCTGGCGGGCCATGGCGTGCGCCACGCGGTCCGCGAACAAGGCCCGGTTGGCCAGCCCGGTGAGCGAGTCGTGGAAGGCCTGGTGCTGCAGCTGGCGCTCCAGCTCCTTGCGCAGCGTGATGTCATGCACCAGCGCCGAGAACGTCGCGGACTCACCTGTCCCGACGGCCCAGATGGTCAGCTCGACCGGGAACTCGCGGCCGTCACGATGGACCGCGTTGACCTCCATCCGGGTGCCCAGGATCGGGCCCTGCCCTGTCTCCAGGAACCGGGCCAGGCCCATGCGGTGAGCATCTCGCTGCTCGGCCGGGATGATGCGGTCGGCCAGCGGCTGGCCGACGACCTCCTCGCGGGCCCAGCCGAAGGTCTGCTCCGCGGCCTGGTTCCAGTCGGCGATCATCCCGTCGGCATCCATCCCGATGTACGCGTAGCTGGCGGTGTCGATGATCCGCCGGGTCTGCTCCTCGCTCTGGCGGAGCGCCTGCTCGGCCTCTTTTTGGGCAGTGATGTCGATGATGTAGCCGCGAAAGAAGGATGGGTTCCCTTGCTCATCGGTGACGATCACCGCCTCGTCCCGAATCCAGAGCGCCCGGCCGTCGCGAGACAGCATCCGGTACTCGCTTGAGCTGATCACGCCCGGCTTGCGACTCCATTGCTCCGCCTCCTCCCGCGTGACCCGTTCTCGATCGTCGGGATGGACCTGGCGCATCCAGAGCGACGAATCGGCCATCCACTCCGCGGCCGTGAAGCCCAGGAGGTCCTCGATCCGGGGACTGACGTAGTTCCAGGTGGCCTCGGGACCGAAGCCGGCGATGTACAACGCCGCGGGCAGGCGCTCGACGAGGGCCCGGAACGTGCCTTCTTCGGACTCGAGCCCGGCCAACCGGGCCCCGGCGCGGTTGGCGGCCGTGACCCGCTGCCAGAGCATCACGCCCTGCGCCGATGCCAGCACCACGAGGGCCGCCACGATAGCGGTGTTCAGCGTGAACTGGTCGCGCTGACTCCAGCTCGACGCGATCACCAGCAGAGCGACCCCGACCGCGGATACGAGGATCAGGCCGGGCAGCGCGCGCTCAGCCCGGCGACGCACCGTGCGGATCGACATTGAGCCGACGGTAGTCCGGTCCAGCCGACCGGACGATGGGCCAATGGTCCGGCCGCGTTGCAGGCGCGCCGTCGCGCCGACTAGACTCGCCCGGTGACCGTGACTTCGGCCGACGACCTGCGGAAGCTCATCCGCGAGGTCCCCGACTTCCCGAAGCCGGGCATCCTGTTTTACGACATCACGACCCTGTTGAAGGACCCGACCGCCTTCAAGGAGGTCATCGACCGCATGGTCGGCCAGGTCCGCGACACACCGATTGACGTGGTGGTGGGCATGGAGTCGCGCGGGTTCATCTTCAGCGCGCCCATCGCCTACCAGCTGGGCGCCGGGTTCGTCCCGGTTCGGAAGCTCGGGAAGCTGCCAGCCGAGACGATCGAGGTCGAGTACGCCCTCGAGTACGGGACAGCCACCCTGGAGATCCATCGCGACGCCATCCAGCCCGGCCAGCGAGTGCTCATCGTGGATGACCTGCTGGCCACCGGCGGGACGGTGATGGGCACCATCGAGCTGGTGCAGCGCCTGGGCGGCGAGGTGGCGGGCCTGTCGTTCATGGTCGAGCTCGGGGCGCTCGGCGGTCGTGAGCGCCTGGGCCAATTCGCGATTCACGCCCTCCTGACGTATTGACCGATACGCGGGCGGCCGACCGATGACGGTAGCCCCGGCGACGGGCTGGCACACCCGCGCGGTCACCGACCGGGCGGAGGTGGCCGCCTTCCTCCGAACCGATCGACTGTACGCCGCGTACCCCCTCGGCGACCTGGATGCGTCGGTCCGACGCCGCGCGGCGTGGGGCATGGCCTACGACCAGGACGGCCGTCCGCGCGGACTGGCCATGCAGCACATGGGGCTTCCCCCGCAGCCCCTGTTCCTGATGGGCGACCCGGAGGCCTGTCGCGAGGTGCTGGCCACCGAGGTGCGGCCGCGCTACGCCTTCGTCCAGGCCCGGCACGATCTGGCCACCGCCTTCGACGACCTTTATCGGGTCGACCTTCCCGCCAGCCTGCTCCGGATGGCGGTGGACCGGGATTCCTTCCGGCCCTTCGCCGGCGGAGGCGCCGTGCGGCTGGGCCCCGCCGACATCGGCGACCTCAATCGGCTGTACCAGCTCGGGCTGGGAGGGGGCTTCCCGGCATCCGTCCTGGAAGACGGCGTCTACTACGGCGTGCGGGTCGGTGGGCGGCTGGTCGCCGCCGCCGGGACCCACGTCATCAACCCGTCCGAGGGCATCGCGGTGGTCGGCAACGTGCTGACCCACCTCGACCACCGCGGGCAGGGACATGCCAAGGCGGCGACGTCGGGGGTGACCGCGGAGCTGCTGGCCCGGGTGCCCGACGTGGCTCTGAACGTGTACGCCGACAACGACTCGGCCATCGCCGCCTACCTGCGCCTGGGCTACCGCGAGTACTGTCGGCTGGGAGAGTGGGTCGCCTACCGGCGAGCAGGCGGCTGGGACCTCATTCGACCATTGCGCGCCGCGTTGCGCTGGAGCTGGCCGCGGGCCGACCGATAGGGAGGAAACGTGAGCGACATTCGTAACCCTGAGCTGGCCGTCGAGGGCGCACGGCGCATCGAATGGGCCGACCGTCAGATGCCGGTCCTGGCCGGCATCCGCGAACGGTTGGCCGCGGAGCGGCCGCTTGACGGCTGGCGGGTGAGTGCCTGCCTCCACGTCACTGCCGAGACGGCGAACCTCGTGCGCAGCCTGGCGGCCGGAGGAGCCGACGTGGTCCTGTGCGCCTCGAATCCGCTGTCCACGCAGGACGACGTAGCGGCGGCGCTGGTCGTCGAGCATGGGATCGAGGTGTTCGCCATCCGGGGCGAGGACCGCGACACGTACTACGCCCACATCAACGCCGCCCTGGACCATCGGCCCCAGCTGACGATGGACGACGGGGCCGACCTGGTAGGGGAGCTGCATACCCACCGGGCCGACCTGCTGGACGAGGTCCGGGGCGGGACGGAAGAGACGACTACGGGCGTCATTCGGCTCCGGGCCATGGCGGCTGAGGGCGCTTTGCGCTACCCGATCCTGGCCGTCAATGAGGCGGCCACCAAGCACCTGTTCGACAACCGCTATGGCACCGGGCAGAGCGCCCTCGACGGCATCCTGCGCGCCACCAACGTCCTGCTGGCCGGCAAGACCGCGGTCGTGGGCGGCTACGGCTGGGTGGGGCGAGGGATCGCGAGCCGGATCCACGGCATGGGCGCCAACGTGGTGGTCGTCGAGATCGATCCCATCCGCGCCCTGGAGGCGGCGATGGACGGCTTTCGGGTCATGCCCAGCCTGGACGCGGCCGCGGTCGGGGACATGTTCATCACTGCCACCGGGTCGCTCCACGTATTCGGCGCGGATCACTTCCGGCTCATGCGTGACGGCGCCATCCTCGCCAACGCCGGCCATTTCAACGACGAGTTCGACCTGCCTGCCCTGGAAACCCTGGCCGCCGAGCAGCGCGACGTGCGCCCGTCCACCCGAGAGTACCGCCTGGCCGATGGGCGGCGACTTTACCTTCTGGCCGAGGGCCGTCTCATCAACCTAGCCGCCGCCGAGGGCCACCCGAGCCTGGTCATGGACATGTCATTCGCGAACCAGGCGCTGGGCGCCGAGTGGCTGAGCGGCCACCACGAAGAGCTGGAGCCGCAGGTTTACGAGATCCCGATAGATATCGACCACGCGGTGGCCCGGCTCAAGCTGGCCAGCATGGGGATCGCCATCGATCGCCCGACCGAGGCCCAGGAGGCCTACGCGGCCTCCTGGCAGCAGGGGACGTAAGCGGGCCCCTAACGGGTTGCGGTCAGGGATCCCTCGATATCCACCGAGCCGCCCGCGGTGCCGCTGGTGGTGAACGACGGCGAGTTCGGGCAGCTGAAATCGGCATCGATGTTGTCGTCGTCGGAACTGTGGTACTCGACGGAGCAATTCATCGTGGTCCCAGCACCGGCCACCACATCGGGCGTGGTGACGGAGATCGCGAACGAGTCCGAATAGATGGCCACACCAACCGACAACTGGGCATCCGCCGATATGTACGTCAACACGGTGCTATCACCGGTCGTATAGCTGTTCGACGACAGCAGCGGGGCGTCCCCGGTCACGTCGGCATCTCCGGAGATCGTGACGTGTAGTTCCCCGCCGGTCCAGGCGCCATCGGAAAGGGTCACACCGATGCCGCCGCTGCCGCCGCCCCCTCCACCCTGGCTGGCTTCTGCCGCTGCGGACGGTTCGGATCCGCTCAACGCGCCCGGTTCTCCACTCGCGGCGGGCGATGCGCATGCCGCGAGGACAAGCCCGACGACGACGGTGATGACCAATAGATAGTGCGGGCGGCGCATGAGTGGGGCTCTCCTCTGGGGTCGTGGGCGGACCTCGCCCGAGGTCCGCATGGTAGCCGCCTCACGAGTCCGCCGTGATCGGTCTGGCGCTACACTCGGACCCTTGATCGACGCTGAACGGCACCTGTTCACTTCCGAGTCGGTGACCGAAGGCCACCCGGACAAGGTCTGCGACGCGATCGCGGACGCCATCCTCGACGACGTCCTGGCGGCGGACCCCATGGCCCGGGTGGCGATCGAGGTCGCGACCACGACCGAGACGGTCATCGTGCTCGGCGAGCTGACGACCTCGCACCTGGTGGACGTCGAGGCCATCGTGCGGCGCACCGTGCGCGAGATCGGCTACGTCGATCCGAACCTGGGGTTCGACGCCAGCAGCCTGTCGGTCACGTCGCTCATCAAGGGCCAGTCTCCGGACATCGCGATGGGCGTTGACCATGCGTACGAAACGCGATCCGGTGAGGAGGCTGAGGAGCTGGGCGCGGGCGACCAGGGGATGATGTTCGGTTACGCGACCGATGAAACGGCCGATTTGATGCCGATGCCGATCCAGCTCGCGCACGATCTGTGCCGCCGCCTGGCGAATGTCCGCCGCCACGGGTTGCTGCCGTTCCTGCGGCCCGACGGCAAGAGCCAGGTCACGGTCGCCTATGGGCCCGACCGACGTCCGATCGGCGTGCGGACCGTGCTGATCAGCACCCAGCATGACGCGGCGGTCGAGGTCGCGACCGAGCTGACTGACGCGATCCGCGAAGAGGTCGTGGACGTCGTCATCCCCCGTGACCAGCGCGATGGCGAGATCCGGCTGCTCGTGAATCCCACTGGCCGGTTCGTGCTTGGCGGACCGGCCGGCGATTCGGGGCTCAGCGGCCGCAAGATCATCGTCGACACGTATGGGGGAATGGCCCGACACGGCGGCGGGAGCTTCTCCGGTAAGGACCCCACCAAGGTCGACCGCAGTGGGGCGTATGCGGCGCGATGGGTCGCGAAAAACGTCGTCGCGGCGGGGCTCGCGTCCCGGTGCGAGATCCAGGTTGCCTACGCCATCGGCGTGGCGCAGCCGCTGGCGCTCAACGTCGACACCTTCGGGACCGGACGGGTTCCCGATTCAGTTATCGGAGCCGCGATCGGGAGCGTGGTGGACCTCCGTCCGGGAGCCATCATCGAGCGGCTCGATCTCCGCCGACCAATCTACCGGCCCATCGCGGCCTACGGCCACTTTGGCCGGTCCGACCTCGACCTCAGCTGGGAGCGTGCAGACCTCGCCGACGAGCTGCGTCATGCAGCCGGTCTGGCGGGGGCCCCCGCGTGACGGGGACCCAACTTCCCGTTCGGTGGGGCCCGCCCCCGCCCGGTCCGCTGGCCCGTCTGGCGGCCTGGGTCCGGGGCCTGGCGGGCGCGCCCACTGCACCTGTGGAACGGCTCGGGGAGCTTCCGGTCGCGCTCCGGACGGGCCCGCTGGCCATCCCGTATCGCGAGGCGGAGCGCGAGGGCGACCACCGCAGAGCGGGGGCCGCGGCAATGGCCGCCGCCGAGGCTGGGATCGCTGCTGCCGCCTGGTGGGCCGCCGACCTGTGGGCCCACCGCGCCCTGTGGCACTTCGAGCGGGCCGAGTTGGGCCTGCAGGCCGCCCGGGCAGCGCGCCGCATCGGCGACCTGCGTGTGGCGGGTGGCGACCCGGCCAGCGCCCGGCGCTACTATGCCGAGGCGATCAGCGAGGCACGCGACCTCGGCGCCGAGCGCGAGGAGGGCCTGGCGGCCAACGGCATGGGCCACGCAGAACTGGAGTTGGGGAACGTGACAGCCGCTCGAAAACTGGCGCGCATCGCGACGGACCTGTTGGAGCGCTGCGGTGCCCCGGCCGATGAAATCGCCGCCGCCCGCGAGCTGCGCGGCACCGAACAGCTGGTGGCCGCTGCGCCGGGCCCGGAGGACGGGTGAGCGTCCGCCGGCCCAGCCGTGAGGCCCGTCAGGCCACCACGAGCCGCCAGATGAAGGTCGGGATCGTTGGGGCCGGGGTGATGGCGGAGGCGATGATCACCGGCCTGTTGGCCGACCGGGCGGTACGCCCTTCGTCCCTGGTGGCGTCCCATCCGCGGCGGGAGCGCCGCGCGGCCCTCGCGGCGGAGCATCACATCCGGGTCGTGGCCCGAAACCGTGACGCGGCGGCGGACGCGGACATCGTGGTCCTGGCGGTCAAGCCCCAGATGCTCCGCGCGGTGATGCGCGAGCTGGCGGGCGCGCTCCGCAACGGCCAGGTGGTGCTGTCCATCGTGGCCGGCGCCACGCTGCGGACATTGAGCACGGGCCTGCGCCATGCGGCAGTGGTGCGGGCCATGCCCAATACCCCGGCCCAGATCCGGAAGGGCATCGCGGTCTGGGCCGCGGCGCCGGCCTGCAGCGCCACCCAGCGCGACCTGGCGCGTGCCGTTCTGCGCGCCCTGGGCGACGAACGGCAGGTCGAGGATGAGAACTTCGTGGCCATGGCCACAGCCCTGTCGGGGACGGGACCGACCTACCTGTTCGCCGTCATGGAGGCGCTGGTGGACGCCGGCGTGCACCTGGGCTTTCCCCGTGAGCTGGCGCACGACCTGGTGGCGGAGACGCTGGTCGGCTCCAGCCAGTACGCGGCAGCCTCGAATCTCCACCCCGCCCAGCTGCGCAACGCGGTGACGTCCCCCGGCGGGACGAGCGCGGCCGCGATCTACGAGCTCGAGAAGGGGCGCCTGCGCACCGTGTTGTCCGACGCGGTGTGGGCCGCATATCGGCGCACCACCGAGCTTGGCGAGCGGCTGGAGGCCGAGACCCTGGCCGACAGCGACTAGAGCCGGCGGACCGATGTACGCCCTCGTCATGGCCGGTGGGTCCGGGACCCGGCTGTGGCCCCTGTCCCGCCGCAAGGCTCCCAAGCAGCTGCTGCCGCTGACCGGAGATGTCAGCCTGCTCCAGCAGACGGTGGCGCGCCTTGAGCCGATGCTCCGCCCTCACGACATCTACGTCATCACCGCCGAGTCCCACGTCCACGCCACCCAGCGCCAGCTGCCCCAGATTCCGGAGGGCAACATCCTGGGCGAGCCGCTGGCTCGCTCCACGGCCGTGGCGGCCGGTCTCGGTACGCTGCTGGCTCGCCGCCAGGCGGACGAAGTGGCGATCGTCCTTCCGGCTGACCACCACGTAGCGGATGCCGACGCATTCGTGGCCGCTCTGCGCGAGGCGGTCGTCACCGCGGAGCGCGGCTACCTGGTCGTCCTCGGAGTGGTCCCGACCCATCCGGCCACCGGCTACGGCTACCTCACCCGCGGCGAGCAGCTGTTCGCCACCGGAACCGCGGCGGTGACCGCGTTCGTCGAAAAGCCGAATCCGAAAGCCGCCAAGGAGCTGGTCGCGGCCGGCGCGCTGTGGAACGCGGGGGTGTTCGTGTGGAGCGGCTACGCTTTCCGGCAGGCCCTGGAGCGTTTCCAGCCGGCGTTGGCCGAGGCACTGGACCAGATCGGCCGCATTCCGCGGACCCCCGGCTGGCAGACCGATGCCCGCGGGATCCTGGAGCCGCTGCCGGCCATCAACATCGACTCCGGGATCGCCGAGCCCGCCGCGGCAGAGGGTCGAATGGCGGTGGTCGGGCTGGACGCCGGCTGGTCCGACATCGGCTCATGGTCCGCCCTGCTGGAGGCGCTCAGCCGGCAGAGCGGGAAGAGCCTGGTGGCTTCGGGCCAGCATCTGGACCGCGGTTCCGAGCGGGTCCTCGTCCACGGCGGGGAGCGGCTGGTGGTCACGGTCGGCCTCCGCGACGTCATCATCGTCGACACTCCCGACGCGCTCCTCGTGTGTGCCCGCGATCGGGCCGAGGAGATCAAGCCCATCCTGGACGAGATTGCCGAGGCCACCGGCGACCGCTACCTCTAGGGCCCGCCTGGCGGGTCGCCTGCTGGGCTGGTACCTGCGGCTCGTCTCGCGCACGGCGCGCATCGGTCCGGTCACCCGCGAGCAGGCCGTGCTGACCTTCTGGCATGAGTACAACCTAGCGCTGTTCGTGGTGGCGTCCGCGCGTCGGGGTGACCTCCCCCACGCGTCCTTCACGACCGACACGCCGCGTGGCACGGTGATCCGAACAATCTTCGAGTCTGTGGCTCGCGGTCCCGTCGTTATTCTCCCCTTGCCCGATCAGCGTGATGCGGCAGCCGCCCGTACGCTGGCCCGACGCCTGGGGGACCTGGGCGCGTCCGGTTTCTCGCTGGTCGTCACCCCCGACGGGCCGTGGGGCCCCTACCGGGTCGCCAAACCGGGAGCCCTGATCGTCGCCCGCCAGGCCGGTCTGCCGATCCT
This sequence comes from Chloroflexota bacterium, assembly GCA_038040195.1. Taxonomy (NCBI): domain Bacteria; kingdom Bacillati; phylum Chloroflexota; species Chloroflexota bacterium. The sequence goes on from JBBPIR010000004.1 coordinate 41,146, forward strand.
CCCCTTGGCGGTGCGGGCTCGACCGGCTGTCCGTCTCCGAAGCCGGTGGGACCGCCAGCTCCTCCCGCTGCCCTTCTCCCGGCTTGAGCTCGTGGCCGGGGAGCCCCTCGTGGTCCATCCTCGCGCCCCGCTGCGCCCGCTCACAGCCTCGCTCCAGGCCGCCCTGGACGAGGTGACGGGGGCGGTCGAGCGGCGGCTACCATAGGCCTGCCCGTGACCACGATTCGCTTCGGGACCGATGGCTGGCGTGCGGCCATCGCCGAGGACTTTACGTTCCACAACGTCCGCCGCTGTGCCCGGGGAGTTGCCGACTACCTCCACCAGCAGGGCACGGCCGAACGGGGCGTGGTGGTCGCCCATGACCGGCGATTCGCTTCGGAACACTTCGCCCGCGCGTGTGTCGAGGTCCTGGCCGCCCACGGAATCCGGAGCCTGACCCCGCCCGGCGCGGTCCCGACCCAGGTCACCTCGTTCTTCACGCGCGAGCTGGGTGCCGGGGCCGGGATCGTCATCACCGCCAGCCACAACCCGTGGACCGACAACGGCTTCAAGGTCAAGGCCGACACCGGCGGCGCCGCGGCCCCCGACATGCTGTCTGCCATCGAGGCCACGATGTCGCGCTACCCCGAGACCGAAGTGCCGCCGCGGCGTGAGTACGAGGACGCGGTGGCCGGAGGCCTGGTGGAGGTGTTCGACCCCTACCCGCGGTTTCGCGAGCAGCTGGCCTCGATCGTGGACATCGAGCGCATCCGCGAGTCGCACGGCAAGGTCCTGGTGGAGCCGATGTGGGGCTCCGGCGCCGGATGGCTCAGCCGCCTGCTGGACGGGGGCAGCCTGACCGTCCGCGAGCTCCACACCGAGCGCAACCCCTACTTCGGCGGGGTCAACCCGGAGCCGATCCGCCCCAACATCGACGAGTGGCTGGCCGAGATCCCAGCCTGGGGCGCCGACATCGGGATCGCCCTCGACGGCGATGCCGACCGGGTGGGCATGGCCACCGAGGAGGGCGTGTTCGTCAACCAGCTCCAGGTCTACGGCCTGCTGTACTGGTACCTGCTCGAGGTCCGCGGGCTGGTTGGCCCGGCGGTGTACACGGTGACCACCACCTCCATGGTCCGCCGCCTGGCCGACCGCTTCCGGACCCAGGCCTACGAGACCGGGGTCGGCTTCAAGTTCGTAGGACCCAAGATGGCCGAGACAGGAGCGGTGATCGGGGGCGAGGAGTCCGGCGGGTTCGGGTTCGGGATGCACATCCCCGAGCGCGACGGGCTGGCGGCCGGCTTGTTCCTGCTCGATCTGTGGCTGTCTCGCGCCAAGCGCGCGAGCGAAGTCCTGGCCGAGCTCCAGGCCCTCGCCGGGCCGTCGTACTACAACCGCATCGACGTCCGGTTCTCGCGCGACGAGTACCCCACCATCCGGCAGGAAACACTGGCCCGCCTCGAGCACGAATCGCCCACCACGCTGGCCGGCCGGGAGGTGGTCCGGCGCCAAGCACTGGAAACTGCGGACGGCTTCAAGTTCTACTGCGACGACGAATCGTGGCTCCTCATCCGGTTCAGCGGCACGGAGGCCCTGCTCCGGATCTACGTCGAGGCTCGAACCCCGGACGACGTCGAGGCCCTGCTGGCCGAGGGCCGCCGGATCGCGACCGCGGCTGCGTCCCCCGCATGACCGACGCCCGCGACTTCTTCGGCTACAAGCGTCCCGACGATGAGCCCGGACGCCGGCCCGAGGACGAAGACGGGCCCGATCCCGACTCTCCGCCCGCGCTCGACGAGGCAATCACTCTCGACTCGCCCGCGGTCGTGGCGCGCATCGACCGCGAGGACATGCTGGGCCGGGTTCGGGACCTGCCGCGCCAGCTCGCGAAGGCTCGCCAGGCGGCGGCCGGCCTGACCCTCACCGACCGCCATCGGTCGGTGGACCTGGTGGTCGTCCTGGGGATGGGCGGCTCAGCGATCGGGGCCGACCTGGTGGCCGCCGCGGCCGGGGAGCGGCTTCGCGTGCCGCTCATCGTCCAGCGCGACTATCACCTGCCGAGTGGAATCGGGGACAGAACCCTGGTCGTGGCCGCCTCACACTCGGGGGAGACGATCGAGACGGTGACCGCGGCCGCAGAGGCGCGGGCGCGGGGGCTGCCCCTGGTGGTGATCGCCACCGACGGCGCCCTCGGCCGCCAAGCCGAGGCCGACCGTACGCCGTGGCTGCGCTACGACGAGCCCGGGCAGCCACGCGCCGCGCTGGGCTGGTCGGTCGGCCTGCTGCACGAGCTGCTGGGGGCTGCCGGCCTGATCACCGATCCCGACCCGCTGGGACCGGTGGTGGCCGTGCTGGACGAGATGCTGGAGCGGATGGGTCCTGGGGTCGAGACCGACGCCAACCCCGCCAAGCAGCTCGCCTGGAGCGTGTTCGGTCGCATCCCGGTCGTCTACGGCGCTGGGTCGATGGCCCCGGTGGCCCGTCGCTGGAAGACGCAGTTCAACGAGAACGCCAAGTCGTGGGCCGCCTACGAGCCGATGCCGGAGGCCAACCACAACGCGATCGAAGGCTCGCTCAACCCGCGTGAGCTGGCGGACGCCCCGTTTGTGATCGAGATCCGCGACCCGGCCGAAACGCCGGAGATCGGGGCTCGGTATCGCGTGGTCGAGGAGCTGCTCGGGGAACGGGCCACCAACCGGGCCACGGTCCATGCCGAAGGGCCCTCCCCCCTGGCCCGCGTCCTGTCGGCGGTCGCATGGGGCGACCTGGTCAGCGTCTACCTCGCCATCCTCTACCAGACCGACCCGACCCCGGTTACACTGCTGACAATGCTCAAGGAGCGGCTCGCCAGGTCGGACTGACGGGCGCCTACGAAGAGGCGCCCCCGGGCGCCTGGAGGAGTTGCATCGTGCATTCGGGCATGATCGGCAAGGTCGAGAAGGCGATGCGCTACGCGCATGAGCCGGACCGCGTGATCATCGGCCGGCTGGAGGCCACCTTCGCCGGCGACAACGGGTCCCACCAGGTTTCTCTCGGCGGTGAGCAATGGCATTGCGACTGCCACCTCTTCGAGCAGGCCGGGGGATGCACGCACACCTTGGCGATCCAGAAGATGCTCGACCCCATGCTCTCCGATGCCGCCCGCGAAACGCCGCTGTACGGCCACGCCGAGGTTGGCGCGGGGGTCTGATAGGATCGGTCCACAACCGAAGACCGCGTGGGGTGCCGCCGCCGAAAGGCCGGCGGGTGAATGGCGAAGCCGGTGCAAGGCCGGCGCTGTCCCGCAACTGTAACCGGGCCTGATCGGTCCGGGAGCCAGGTCGCCCAGCCCGCACGCGATGTCTCAACCCTCGTGAGAAAGGGAGTGACATCACGATGCCAGCACGGCGTATTCGGGCATTTGCCCCCCTCCTTCTGATCCTGGCGGTCGCCTGCCAGCCGACCAGCCCGAGCCTTAGCCCGCCGACCTCCACGGCGCCATCGGCAGCGGCCTACCCGCAGACCTTGACCGATGATGCCGGGCGCGAGGTCCTACTCGCCGCAGAGCCCGAGCGCATCGTCAGCCTGGCCCCCTCGAGCACCGAGATGGTGTGCGCCCTGGATGCGTGCGACCGGCTGGTGGGCGTGACCGACGCCGACGACTACCCGGCCGAGGTGGCGGACATCCCTGATGTCGTCATCGTGGCGGTAGTCGACATCGAGCTGGTAGTCGAAGCCGATCCCGACCTGATCCTGGCCGCCGGTAACGAGCTGACCTCGAGCGCCGTGATCACCGAGCTGACCGATCTCGGCTACCCAGTCATGGTCCTGTACCCCGAATCGCTGGACGAGGTGCTCGAGAACATCGAACTGATCGGCGAAGCGATCAACGCCCGTGACCAGGCCGCTGCGCTCACCGCTGAAATGGAGAACCGCATCCAGGCCGTTACCGAGGCGGTGGCCGGGGCGACCCGGCCGCGGACGTTCTATGAAGTCGGGGTCTTCGAGGGAGCCATCTACACGGCCGGCGAGGACTCGTTCCTGGCCAGCGTGATCACGGTGGCCGGCGGCGACCCGATCACCGGAGACCCGCTGACGACGTCGATCGCCCTCGAGGACCTGCTCGTCGCGGATCCGGAGCTCATCCTGCTCGGCGACGCCGCCAATGACCCGTCGGTTACACCAGAGGCCGTTTCCGCGCGCCAGGGTTGGGGCGCAATCAGCGCGGTCCAGAACGGGCAGGTTTTGGTCATGCTCGCGGACGCCGTCATCACCCGCCCCGGGCCGCGGATCGTGGAAGGCCTGGAAGCCCTGGCCCGCGCCATCCAACCCGACCGCTTCGACTGAGGCAGAAGGTGCGCGCCGCGGTTGCCATCCGCTCCCTTGTTGGAGGACCCAGCCTGGGGCGCGCCACGGCGGTTGTCGGCGGCGCGGTGGTCGTGCTGCTCGTCGCCCTGGTGGCGGGGGTGGGCGTCGGCAGCGTCGAGGTCGGGTTGTCGGAGGCGATCGGGATCATCGGTCAACGGCTGGGCCTGCCCATCTCCGAGACCTGGGCCTCGACCGCTCCGACGATCCTGTTCGAGGTCCGGCTGCCCCGGGTCCTGGCCGGGGCCCTGGTCGGCGCCGGGCTCGGCGGTGCGGGCGTCGTGTTTCAGGCTCTGCTCCGCAACCCGATGGCCGATCCGTACGTGATCGGAACCGCGGCCGGCGCCTCGCTGGGGGCCGTCCTGGCCATCACGGCGCCGGTCCTCGTGCCCGCGCTCGCGCTGGGAGCCGGCACGGCCTGGCTGGGGATCGGCCTGGCCCAGGTGCTGGCGTTCGCCGGCGGGTTGGGCGCGGTGACGCTGGTGCTCGTCGTCGCGCGCCAGGGCGGACGCTCGAACATGGTGACCCTGCTCCTGACCGGGTACGCCGTGTCGTCGCTGCTGGCGGCCGCGGTCGCGCTGCTCCTGGTCAGCTCCGGGCGGGCGTTGGCGTCGGTCGTGGGCTGGCTGCTCGGCTCATTGGGAGGCACCGGCTACCCGGAGCTGGCAGTGGCGGCTCCGCTTGTCCTCGGCGGCTCCGTATGGCTGCTCTTTCGGTGGCGCACCCTGAATCTGCTCCTCCTCGGCGACGAAGCAGCGGCCGGCCTCGGCGTTGACCTCGTGCCCGCCCGCCGCGGCCTCGTCCTGCTCGCCACCCTGGTGACCTCGGCGGCGGTGGCCCTGGCGGGCACGATCGGCTTCGTCGGCCTGGTGGTTCCGCACCTGGTCCGACTGGCGATCGGGCCCGACCATCGGCTGCTGCTCCCGGTGAGCTGCCTGGGCGGCGCCGCACTCCTGGTCCTGGCCGATATGGCGGCCCGGCTGGTGGGCGGGGTCCCGGTGGGTGTCGTGACCGCGCTGATCGGCGCCCCGTTCTTCCTGTGGCTGCTCCACCGGGCGGCCGGAGCGACGACCACGCCATGACACAACAATTTCAGCCGAGCTCCAACAGCAGGCCGATCCTGGACTTCAAGGAGGTCGGATTCGGCTACCGCCGTCGGGGACGCCCCGATCGCGAGGTACTGCGCGGAGTCAGCCTGACCGTGACGCCGGGCGAGCTGGTGGCCCTGCTGGGGCCCAACGGCAGCGGCAAGACCACCCTGTTCCGCGTGGCCATGGGCCTGTTGCCGGCGGGCGGCGGGAGCGTGTATCTGGATGGCCGCCCGGTCGCGGACTGGACCCGGCGCGAGATTGCGCAACGGATCGCCATCCTGCCCCAGCTGCCCACGGTGCCCGACGGGTTCCGGGTCGAGGAGCTGGTCGAGATGGGCCGCGCGCCACACGCCCGGTCGCGCTTCGGGGCCAGCGTCCAGGACGCGGCTGCAGTGGAACGGGCTCTCATCGATGCGGATGCCGTCGACCTGGTCGGGCGGCGCGTGGACGAGCTGTCGGGTGGCGAGCGCCAACGCGTGCTGGTCGCCATGACCCTGGCCCAGGAGCCGCGTCTCCTGCTCCTGGACGAGCCGACCCAGCACCTGGACCTGGCGCACCAGGTCGCGCTGCTGGCCACGCTGGATCGGCTGCGGCGGACGCGCGGGCTGGCCGTGGTAGCAGTTCTCCATGATCCGGCCCTGACCGCCCTCGCGGACCCCCGGGTCGTGCTTCTCAGCGCGGGACGCGTGGTGGCCGACGGTCCGGCGGCGGAGGTGCTGCGCCCCGCCATGCTGGCGCGCGTGTTCGACATCTCGGTCCCGACAGCGCTGGCCCTATCGGGCGGGTCGACGCGAGGCACCTAGCCGGCTTGTCCCGACCCCTCCCCCTCCGCCGCCGCGGCCGGCTCCCGCTCCGGCCTCGGCGGGCTGTAGATGTCGACCCAGTGATTCACGAAGATCACGATCACGGCCAGGATCGGGATCCCGAACAGGGCGCCCCACAGGCCCGCAATCTGGACCCCGACCAGCAGTCCGACGAACAGCAGGATCGGGTGCAACCCCAGCGACTCCTGCATCATCTTCGGCTGCAGGTAGTTCACCATGACGGTCTGGATCGCGACGATGGCCCCTACGCCGGCCAGGGCCACAACCCAGTTCTCGCTGGTCAGGAACCCGATGAAGATGGGCGGGACCAGCGCCAGCACCGGGCCAATCATGGGAATGAACATGAACAGGCCCGCGACCACGGCGGTGACAAAGATGTACTCCATCCCGCCCAATGCCCGGGCCACTAGGCCGACAGCCATGACCAGGGCGAACATCAGCAGCGCGAGCACGGTCTGGGCGCGGATAAAGCCGCCGAACGACCTCGCCACGCCCTCCTGGAGCAGGATCGACTGATCCCGCAAGCGGTCGGGAATGAGGCGGCTCAGCCAGACGGTGATCTTGTGGCTGTCCAGGATCATGAAGAAGGCCAGCAGCACGACCAGGAATAGGGTGCCGATGGCGCTGAACGCCCCGCTGGCGATGGTCCCGGCGGAGCCGGCCAGTTCACGGCCCAGCGCGCCAATCTGGTCGGTGAAGCCGCCGAAAACCGCCGCCAGGTCCGGCTCCTCGAACCCGGTCGTCCGTTGGAGGTCGCGGATCTGCTGGGCGACCTGCGCTTCGCGAGTAGGCCAGGTGCTGATGAAGTTGGCGAGGTCGCTGACCATGACCGCCGCCACTACCAGCAGGGAAGCCACCAGACCGATCAGGGTGGCCCCGAACGCCAACCCCACCGCCACGCCTCGACCGACCCGCAACCGGACCTGCACGGTGCGGACTAATGGTGAGATGAGGAACGCCAGCAGCCAGGCCAGGAACAGCGCGACGATGATGTTGCGGAAGTCTTCCAGGACGTCCAGGATCAGTCCCGCCGCCAGGAGGCTGAAGTAGAGCGATCCGGCGATCAGGAAGATCGCGAGCAGGCGGCGCTCGCGCACCCAGGCTCCCTGGAACAGCTCGATCACCGCGACCTCCAACCCGGGCGGCCGGTCCCGACGGCCGCCAGCACCTCGGCTCGGGTGGCCTCCAGGATGGGCCTCACCTTCTCCGCTCCAGCCGAGAGTACCGCCTCCACCCGTTCGGGATCGGCGGCCATCTGCGCCCGCTTCTCGCGCATGGGTCGGAAGAACTCGATGATGCGCTCCGCCAGCAGCTGCTTGGTATCCACGCACCCGGTGCGAGCGGTCCGTTCGCCGTCCTGGATCTGGAGGTATTCCTCTCCGAAGAACCGATGCAGCTGGCACACGTTGCAGACCTCCGGACGCCCCAGATCGGTGCGCTTGATGCGCAGCGGATCGGTGACCATGCTCATGACGATGCGCCGGATCTCATCGGGCTCCGCGAAGATCGGGATCGTGTTGCCCGCTGATTTGCTCATCTTGCGCTGCCCATCGGTGCCCATCACCAACGGAGCATCGGTATAGACCGCGGTCGGCTCGGGGAAGATCGGGCCGTATCGGGCATTGAAGGCGCGCACGATCTCGCGTGACAGCTCCAGGTGAGGCGCCTGGTCCTTGCCGACAGGTACCTTGGTGGCCTTGTAGATGACGATGTCGGCGGCCTGGAGGACGGGGTAGGTGAGCAGCCCGTTGCTGTTCTCCTTGCCTTCGCTCAGCCCCTCCTTGTAGGTTGGGTTGCGCTGCAGCCAGCTCACCGGCACCACCGTGCTGAAGATCCAGCACAGCTCCGCGACCTCGGGAAAGTCGGACTGCCGAATGAGGGCGCAGCGATTGGGGTCGAGCCCCACAGCCAGCAGGTCGAGCGCCATCTCGCGGGTCAGCCGCCTCAGCTCATCGCCGTCATGGACGGTGGTCAGGGCGTGGTAGTCGACGATGACGTAGATCGCCTCGTACTGGTCCTGGAGGGCCACGTAGTTCCGCTGGGCGCCCAGGTAGTTGCCCAGGTGGCTGGCGCCGCTGGGTTGGATGCCGGACAGCACACGCTCCCGACCGGCGGGCGAGGCGGCAGCGTCGGACATCGTCGGCCGAGTGTAGCGGACCCAATTTGGGCGGCTGCTAGAATCGCCGCCCGTGTCCGAACCACGCTCCGACGAGGTCCGTCAACCGACTCCCGAGTGGGCCGCGGCTGCGCGCGCCGGAGCTCGTGTAGGGCACACGGTCGAGCACCACGCCGAGATCGGCTCGACCAACGACCGCGCCCGGGCCGCCCTCGCTGAACCGGGCGGTAACGGCCTGGCCGTCATCGCCGACCGGCAGACGGCGGGTCGCGGACGGATGGGCCGATCCTGGCTCTCCCCGTCCGGAACCAATCTGCTCCTGAGCGTAGGCCTTCGCCTGGACCTGCCCATCGAACGGGCCTGGTGGCTGGCCGCCGCGGCCGCGCTGGCAGTGCGCGAGGCGGCGGCCGCGGCGGCCTCGGCGGCCCAGTTGGCCGTGCGCTGGCCGAACGACATCGTCACCCCCGTTGGGCTCAAGGTGGCCGGCCTGCTCACCGAGACACAGGTCGAGGGGGAGCGCGTGGTCGGCGCCGTGATGGGTATCGGCATCAACGTCAACTGGCGTCGGTCCGCCATGCCGCCCGATATCGCGCCCGGCGCGACGTCGCTCGCCGACCTGGCCGGCGCGCCGGTGGATCGGCTGGAACTGCTCACCAGCCTGCTCGCGGCGCTGGATGGCGAGATTCGCCAGGTGGAGGCGGGCGTGTCGCCGCTGGAGCGATTCCAGGCCGCCTCGTGGCTGACCGGACGGGCTATCGAGGTCGAGACGCCGGCCGGGCGCCTGATCGGCGTGGCGGGCGAGATCGCGGACAACGGGGGATTGATCCTGGACGGACCCACCCTGCGCACCACGGTCAGCGTGGGCGAGGTGATCCGCGTGCACCCGCAGACGGCGAGCGCCTAATGCGCGAACAACGGCCGCTTCACCGCCCCGCCGACCAACCGGCACCCGAGGCCCCCGCCCCGCGCGATCCCGACCTGGCCGACGTGCGGGCCGCCCAGCGCGACCGGCATGCCTTCGATCGGCTGTATCGACGCTACCTGGATCTGGTCTACAGCTACGCGTTCTACCAGTTGGGCGATCATCACGACGCGGAGGACGCCACCGAGCGGACGTTCCTGGCTGCATTGGCCGCCATCGACCGCTTCCATGACGAGGGCTCCACCTTCCGGGCGTGGCTGTTCCGGATCGCGCACAACGCGATCGCGAACTCGCGTCGGGCCCGCCGCCGGCGGCGCACGCAGCCCATCACCGACGCCCGCCAGCAGGCCGCCCCGGGGGCCGACCCGGCAGGCGTGGTGGCCCGCGCGGACCAGCAGCGGGAGATTCGCGCCGCCCTGGCCCGCATCCCCGCCGAGCGGCGCCAGGCCATCCTGCTGCGCTTCGTGGACGGCCTGTCGGCGCGGGAGATCGGGGCCGTTCTGGACCGGAGCGAGGGCGCCGCCCGGGTCCTTCTCCACCGCGCCCTGCGCGACATGGCCGCCGAGCTGGATCGAGGCGACGCGTAACGAATCCAGGGTCGCGGTGTTAGCCCGCTTAGATGACCCGTCGTCCCACCGATTCCCAGCGGATCGATCATGCCGTGAGCGCGGTCCTGGAAGACCGCCCGGTCGCCGTGCCGCCCCTCCTCGCCGATGAGCTGTCTGCCGCCCGCGCCCTGCGCGCCGATCTTCCCCTGGTGCCGCCGGGCGACGCCTTCGAAGAGGCCCTCGCCCGCCGCTTGAGCGACGGTCACACACACGACGCCGAACGCCGGGTCAGCGGCTTCGTCCGCCACCATCAGCGGCTGGTGCTGACCGGGGCGCTGGGATCGGTCCTGGTGAGCACCGCCGGAGCGGCGGTCCTCGCCTGGCGCCTCGTGCATCGGCCATGAAGATCAAGTTCCCGTTCAGCCGCCGCACGGGCCCGACCGACGCCTGGACGAAGTGCCCGAGCTGCGAGGCTCAGATCTTCAACCGCCAGCTGGAGCGGAACCACCGGGTGTGCCCCACCTGCGACCACCACTTCCGGCTGTCGGCCGCCGAACGGATCGAACTCCTGCTCGACGGCGGCTCGTGGAAAGAACGTGACGCAGGCCTTATCAGCGGCGACCCGCTGGGGTTCGTGGACAGCAAGCCCTATCCCGATCGGCTGGAGGCCTCCCGGATCCGCTCCGGGCTTCCCGAGGCGGCGATCTGGGGGATGGGCAGGATCGAGGGCCAGCCGGTGGCGATTGGCCTGTTCGACTTCCGGTTCATGGGTGGCTCCATGGGCAGCGTGGTGGGAGAGAAGATCGCGCGCTGTTTCGAGGGAGCCCTGGCCGAACGCATTCCGGCCATCGTGGTGAGTGCGTCGGGCGGAGCCCGGATGCAGGAAGGGACCGTCTCCCTCCTCCAGCTGGCGAAGACCACGGCCGCGCTCCAGCGGCTGAACGAGGCCGGCATTCCGTTCATCAGCATCCTGACCGATCCCACCACCGGCGGCGTGCTGGCCAGCTTCGCGTCGTTGGGCGACGTCATCCTGGCCGAGCCCCGCGCCCTGATCGGCTTCGCCGGTGCCCGGGTGGCGAGCGGGACAGTGGGCGAGGAGCTGCCCGAAGGGTTCCAGAGTGCCGAGCGCCTCCTGGACCACGGGTTCGTGGATGCGGTGGTGCCCCGCGGTCAGCTGCGCGTGACGGTCGCCCGGCTCGTCCGCCTGCTGCCGGTGGCCGGAGGGGTCGAAGCCGGAAACGGGAGACGAGGCATACGGCCGATCGGCGTCCTGCAGGGACTGGCCAAGCGCGTCGGCGGAGCGGTGAGCGAGACCGCGGGGATTGAGACCGAGCCGACAGCGGGGTCGACCAAATGACCGATGTGACCCTGGATCCGAGTCCCCCGGCCATCAGTCCCGAGGTCGCCGAGGAGGCGTGGCGCCGCGTCCAGCTGGCCCGCCATCCGCAGCGCCCCCGCACCCTGTCCCTGGTGGCGCAGATATTCGACGAGTTCGTCGAGCTCCATGGTGATCGCACGTTCCGTGACGACCCGGCCATCGTGGGCGGTCCGGCTCGCCTCGACGGTCGGGCGGTGATGGTCATCGGCCATCAGAAGGGAACCGACACCGAATCGAACATCTTTCGGAACTTCGGCTCACCTCTGCCAGAGGGCTTCCGCAAGGCCCAGCGTCTGATGCGGATCGCCGATCGGATCGGCCTCCCGCTGGTGACCTTCCTCGATACAGCCGGCGCGTTTCCGGGACCTGCCGCCGAGGAACGGGGCCAGGCCGAGGCGATCGCCAGCTCGATCCGGCTCATGACCGGGCTCCGAGTGCCGATCATCGTCGTCATCACCGGCGAAGGCGGGTCGGGTGGCGCCCTGGCGATCGGCGTCGGGGACGAGGTCCTGGCCCTCGAGAACGCGGTGTACTCGGTCATCTCCCCCGAGGGCTGCGCCGCGATCTTGTGGCGATCGGCGGACGCCGCGCCGTTGGCTGCCGCGGCCATGAAGATGACCGCGGCGGAGCAACACGAGCTGGGCATCGTTGACGGCGTGATCCCCGAACCCGCTGAAGGGGCGCACGCCGACCTGCCGGCCACTGCCGCCGCCATCAAGCACGCGATCCTCGGCTCGCTGGCGCGGCTGGATCGGCTCGCTCCGGAGGATCTGCTGGCGAGTCGCTATGCTCGGCTGCGCGGCATCGGAACCGTGATCGAGGTCGAGGTCTCGACCCTGCGCGCGGCGTCGCCGTCGCTCGGGGCCCGCCTCGGTAGGCTGCTGAGGCTTCCCGCAGAGGCGCCGGCGCCGGTCCCCGAGGATGACGAGCTCGATCAGGAGGGTGCATGACCGACGACGACTCGGCCCAGGCCATCGCCCGCGCCGCCGCGGACCTCGTACCGGCGCTCACCGAGCGCCTCAACCGGCTGGGACTGGGCGAGATCGAGATTCGGCACGGCGACCTGCGGGTTCGGGTTGCGGCGGCTGACCAACCCGCGACCGGCGCGGGCGTGGACGTCAGCGTGGCCCGCCCGGTGGTCGGCGTCCCGCCCTCCCCGGGCGGCGCGGCCGATCGACGCCTGGAGGGGGTCACCTCGCCGGCGGTCGGCCACTTCGTGTACGCCGACGGGCTGGGGCCCGGGCTGGCGGTCGGCGCCGGCGACGAGATCGGCTTCGTGGAGATGCTCGGCGTCCGTCACGAGGTGCGCGCCACCAGCGACGGTGTGGTCCGGCACCTGGTGGCGGAGAGCGGGGAGCCGGTCGAGTACGGCCAGCTGCTGGTCGAGGTCGATCGCGCGGGCGCGGGCTGATGTTCGCCAAGATCCTGATCGGTAACCGCGGCGAGATCGCGGTCCGCATCCTCCGCACCTGCCGCGAGCTCGGGATCCCGGCCGTGGTCGCTTTCAGCGAGCCCGACCGGGAGTCCATGGCGGTACGGATGGCAGACGAGGCCATCTGCATCGGTCCGGCTGAAGCCCGGCGGTCGTACCTGAACCAGCCGGCGCTGATCAGCGCTGCCCTGATCACCGGCTGCGACGCCATCCATCCGGGGTACGGCTTCCTGTCCGAGGACGCGTCGTTCGCCGAGGCCTGCGCGGTGCACGACTTGACCTTCATCGGCCCACGTGCTGCGGTCATCGAACGATTCGCGTCGAAGTACGCCGTCCGCCGCATGCTGGCCGCCAACGGGCTGCCCACCGTGCCCGGCAGCCGCGGCATCGTGGCGGACCTCAGCGACGCCCTGGCGCAGGCCGAGGAAGCGGGCTACCCGGTCCTCCTCAAGCCGTCGGCCGGCGGCGGCGGTCGTGGCATGCGCCTCGTGCGCTCGCCGCGCGAGATGGAAACGTCGTTGCCGCTCGCGCGCTCCGAGGCCCGCGCCGCGTTCGGCGACGACTCGATGTACTTCGAGCGCTGGATCGAGGAGAACCGCCACGTCGAGGTCCAGGTCCTGATCGACGGTCACGGCAACGGGATTCATCTTGGCGACCGCGACTGCTCCGTCCAGCGCCGGCACCAGAAGATCATCGAGGAGGCGCCTTCGCCGGCCATGGCCGAGCCGGCCCGCGAGCGCCTGCGCGACCTGGCCATCCGTTCGGTCATGGCCGCCGGCTACGAGAACGCCGGCACGCTCGAGTTTCTGCTCGACCGCGATGGGGACTTCTTTTTCATCGAGATCAATTGCCGGATCCAGGTCGAGCATCCGGTGACCGAGATGCTAACGGGGGTGGACCTCATCGCCGAGCAGATCCGGATCGCGGCCGGCGAGCAGCTTCGGCTGACCCAGGAGCAGGTCGCACTGCGCGGGCACGCGATCGAGTTCCGGATCACGGCCGAGGACCCACACGACAACTTTTTGCCCCAGACCGGAGTCATCACCGAGCTCCAGATGCCCGCCGGTCCGAACGTGCGCGTGGACACCCACCTGTACGTCGGCTACGAGATCCCGCCCTTCTACGACTCGTTGCTGGCCAAGCTGATCGTATGGGGCGAGACCCGCGCCGAGGCCCTGACCCGGGCCCGGGGTGCCCTGGAGGAATGCCGCGTCGAGGGCGTCAAGACCAATCTCCCCTTCCATCGCGGGATCATCGACAATGCAGCCTTCGTGAACGCCGAGGTCAGCACCAACCTGCTGGACCGCGTCGGCCCCGCCGCCTTCGTCGGCGAGCCTGCCTGAGGAAGCCGATGTCGACCGATCGCGCGCCAGGGCTCCCCGACCCCGCGCTGCCGGCGCTTCCCTGGGAGGCGGCGGACATCATGACCATCCTGCCCCACCGTTACCCGTTCCTCCTCATCGACCGCGTGGTCGAGATCGAGCCGGGAAAGCGGGTCGTGGCGATGCGGAACGTGACGGCCAACGAGCCGCAGTTCACCGGCCACTTCCCCGGTCGCCCGATCATGCCCGGCGTGCTGCTGGTCGAATCCCTCGCCCAGGCCGGCGCGGTGGCCGTCCTGTCCTTCCCCGCCAACCGCGGCAAGTTGGTCCTGTTCGCGGGTATCGACGAGTGCCGCTTCCGCCGAATCGTGGTCCCCGGTGACACCCTGCGCCTGGAGATCACGGTCGAGAAGCTGGGCCGCGTGTCGGGGCGGGCCCGGGCCGTCGCGACTGTGGAGGGCGAGGTGGCAGTGGAGGCCACCCTGTCCTTCATCATGCCCCGTGACCAGGACATCGCCGGCGGGCGACTGACCGGTGGCTGACCGCGCCCCGCAGCCCAGCTCCGGGGAGCGCGGCGAGCGACGAGTCGTCATCACCGGCCTGGGCGCCGTCACGCCACTCGGCAATGACGTGGCCACGTACTGGGACGGCCTGACCAGCGGTCGGAGCGGCATCCAACGCATCGCGGGCTTCGATCCCGGTCGCGTTCCCTCGCAGGTGGGGGGTGAGATTCGCGACTTCGATCCGACCGCGGTCATGGATCGCAAGGACGTGCGGCGCCACGACCGCGTCGTCCACCTCGCCTGGGCAGCCACGGTTGAAGCCCTGACCGATGCCGGGATCCCGATCCCGATCGTGGACGAGGCCGAGGCGGACCGCACCGGAGCGATCGTGGCCACCGGGATCGGCGGCATCGGCTCCATGGTGCGCGACATCCAGGAGGCGATGACCCACGGGATCGAGCGGGTCGGTCCGTTCACCCTGCTGAACATGCTCACCGACACCGCCGCCGGCCACGTGGCCATCAATGCCAATGCTCGCGGTCCGAATTACGCCACCGTCAGTGCCTGTGCCTCGAGCAACCACGCCCTGGGCGAGGCGGCCGGCATCATCCGCCGGGGCGATGCGGACGTCATGCTGGCCGGCGGCTCGGAGGCGGCCATATGCGAGATGGTGGTGGCCGCGTTCTGTGCCATGCGCGCCCTGTCCACCAAGCGCAACGACGACCCGACCCACGCGTCGCGGCCGTTCGACGCCGACCGCGACGGGTTCGTGATCGCCGACGGCGCCGGGATGCTCGTGCTGGAGGAGCTCGACCACGCGAAGACGCGCGGGGCGCGGATCCGGGCCGAGTTCATCGGCTACGGCGCCTCGGACGATGCTTCCCACGTGACCCTCCCCGCACCCGGCGGGCGCGGCGCCGCGGCCAGCATGCGGATCGCCCTGGCTGACGCTGGACTGGCGCCCGAGGAGCTGGGCTACATCAACGCCCACGGGACATCGACACCGCCCAACGACCCGGCCGAGACGGCGGCCATCAAGACCGTGTTCGGGGACGATGCGTATCGGGTCCCGATCAGCAGCACGAAGTCCATGACCGGCCACCTGATGGGGGCTGGGGGCGGCATCGAGGCCGTCGCCTGCGTCCGGGCCCTGGAGACGGGAATCCTCCCGCCCACCATCAACCTCGAGACCCCCGACCCCGAGTGCGACCTCGACTACGTGCCGAACGTGGCCCGCCAGGCGCCCATCGCCACCGCCATGAGCAACGCGTTCGGATTCGGCGGACACAACGCGACCCTCGTCTTCCAGCGCTGGGATGGGGACTGACCGATGGCCAAAGATCCGATCCTGGACGCGGTCGACGCCCTGACCGGCCCGTTCCTGGACAGCGGGCTGGCCGAGATGGAGGTCGAAGTCGGCGGAATCACGGTCCGCCTGGCGCGCCCGCGGCCGCCCACCCCGCCGGCTCCCGCCGCGGCCACGCCCACCACGCCGTTCGGTGAAGCCGCGCCCGGCCACCGGTTCGTTACCGCCCCCCTGACCGGGGTCTGGTATCCGGCCCCCTCGCCGGGGGCCCGCCCGTACCTGGTGCTCGAGGGCGAGGTGTCAGTGGGGCAGGTGGTGGGCCTGATCGAGGCCATGAAGCTGTTCAACGAGATCAAGTCCGATGTGGCGGGCACGGTGAGCCGCGTCATGGCCGACAATGGGATGCTGGTGAAGCGCCAGCAGCCACTGTTCGAGGTCCGACTGGCATGACGTCGACCCAGACGGTCATCACCGGGTGGGGGATGTACGCCCCGTCCCGGGTGCTCACCAATGCCGACCTGTCGAAGATCGTCGACACCTCGGACGAGTGGATCGCCAGCCGCACCGGGATCCGCGAGCGGCGCATCGCCGCGGACGACGAAACGACCGCCACCCTGGCCACCCACGCCGGCCGCGACGCGCTGGCAGTGGCCGGACTCGATCCGGCCGATCTCGACCTGGTGGTGGTGGCGACCTCCAGCCCCGACTACCTGATGCCGGCCACTGGGGTCCTGGTAGCCCGCGACCTGGGGGCCACGCGAGCCGCGGGGTTTGACGTGAACGCCGCCTGCTCCGGCTTCCTGTTCGGGTTGGCGACCGGGGCCAGCTTCATCGGCAGCGGGATGTACCGCAACGTGCTCATGGTCGGCGTGGACCTGTTGAGCCGGTACCTGGACTGGACCGATCGGAACACGTGCGTCCTGTTCGGCGACGGGGCCGGCGCGGTGGTCCTGTCCGCCTCGGAGGGCCCCGGTGGGCTGCTCGGGCTCCAGCTGTTCAGCGATGGGACCGGGGCCGAGGGCATCATCATCCCCGGAGGCGGCACCGCCCACCCAGCCACGGCCGAGACGGTCGCCGGGCGGCTCCACTACATGCGGATGGCCGGCAAGGAGGTCTACCGATACGCCACCCGCCAGCTGGCGGACTCCACCCAGGCGGCGGTGGCACAGGCCGGGCTGCGCATGGCCGATGTCGACCTGTTCCTGTACCACCAGGCCAACCTTCGCATCCTCGAGACGGTGCGTGACCTGCTGGGCGTGCCGGCCGACAAGGTGTACGTGAACATCGACCGCTACGGAAACACCTCGGCCGCATCAGTGCCCATGGCCCTGGTCGAGGCGGTTGCCGGCGGCCGGGTGCAGGTCGGGGATCGGCTCTTGATGGGCGCCTTCGGGGCAGGCTACACGGCCGGCGCAGCTGTCGTGGAGTGGACCGCGGATCCCGCGCGCGCGTTCCTGGCTCCTGGGGAGCAGACCCGCGCCGGCCAACCGCGCCGCGAGCCGGTGACGGCCGGCAGCGCCTGATGTTCGACCTGGCCGGCCGGGTGGCGCTGGTCACGGGTGCCAGCCGGGGCTTGGGTCGGGCGATGGCACTGGCGTTCGCCCGGCAGGGCGCCGACGTGGTGGTCAACTACCGCGAGAGCGCAGCCGCCGCTGACGAGGTGGTGAGCGAGATCACGGCCATGGGCCGCCGCGCAATCGCGGTCCAGGGCAGCACCGCGGAGGGACGCGAGGCCTGCGAGGCGATCGTGAAGGCTGCGCTGGACGAGTTCGGCAAGGTCGACATCCTGGTCAACAACGCCGGCATCACACGCGACGACCTCCTCATCCGAATGGACGCCGAGGAGTGGGACGCGGTCATCGCCACCAACCTGTCGGGACCGTTCTGGATGACCCGGGCCGTGGCCCGGCCGATGATGAAGGCCCGCCATGGCCGGATCATCAACATGTCCAGCGTGGCAGGCCGGATCGGGAATCCCGGCCAGGCCAATTACACGGCGGCCAAGGCGGGCCTCATCGGTCTGACCAAGACGACCGCACGCGAGCTGGCAAGCCGGAACATTACCTGCAACGCCATTGCGCCGGGGCTCATCGACACCGACATCTTGATCGGGATGCCAGAGGCCGCGACGCAGGCCATCCTGCAGATCACGGCTATGGGCAGAATCGGGAAGGTCGAGGACGTCGCCGCCGCCGCCGTCTATTTCGCGAGCGATGAATCAGGCTTCGTCACCGGCCAGGTGCTGGGGGTGGACGGCGGCATCGCGATGGGAAGCTGAGGACAGGAGGAGAGCGAGCCGATGTTCACACCGGAGGTCTTGATCGGCCTGCGCTGGGTCCACTTCGTGGCCGGCATCACCTGGATTGGTCTGCTGTACTGGTTCAACGTGGTCAACGTGCCGTTCCAGAAGGTCCTGGACCCATCGGTCAAGGGCCAGGTCAATCCACCCCTGTTCACCCGGGCCCTGGCCTGGTTCCGATGGTCAGCGGTGGTCACCGTGGTCGCCGGCCTGCTCTTGATCTGGGGCCTGTACTGGCAGGACGGCAACCTGTTCGGGAGCGACACCGAGATCACGATCTTCGCGGGCGGGCTGCTGGGCGTGGTCATGCTCGTCAACGTGTGGGCCTTCATCTGGCCCAGCCAGCGCCGGGTGCTGGCCGCCATGCGGGCCGGCGAGACGCCCGACCCCGCCTGGGCCCGGACCGCCCTATTGGCATCGCGGACGAACTTCGCCCTGTCGTTCCCGATGCTGTTCTTCATGGCCGGCTCGAGCCACTACCCGTTGGGCTGGACCGGAGTCGTGGTCGTCGGCGTGGTGCTTGCGGCGCTCGGCGCGGGCGTGGTCCTCACCGTGCAGAAGTACTGGGCTGCCCGCTTCTGAATCGTTTCCGAACCTGCTTCCACCGCGCTGCAATGCGCTTGCCCGCGGCGTGGGGGACAATCGGCGTATGTTGAACCTTCGCCGTCTCATCCACCCCACCCGCCGCGTGTCGGCGCACTGCGACCTGCCGTGCGGCATTTATGACCCCGATCAGGCGCGGATCGAGGCCGAGTCTTGTCTGCGGATCCTGGAGAAGTACGCCGCCAGCGATGACCGCCATTTCCGCGCACGATGCATCCATATCAAGGAGGAGCGCGCCGATCTCGTGATTCACCACCTCGACGACCTGTGGCACGACTATTTCAAGCCAGCCCACCTTGAGAAGTATCCAGATCTCCACGACACGTTCTGGATGGCTGCCAAGCAGGCGTCCGCCGTGAAGGGTTCGCTCGACGTCGAGGAAGCGCGGAAGCTGCTGACCATGATCGATCGCATCGGAGAGATGTGGAAGGCCACCGGGGGTCCGGAGAAGACCCGGGTCCAGTGATCCGCACGGTCATGGCGCGCCAGGCCTGGATCGCCGCCGCCGCCGGCGCGGCCGCGGTCATGGTCGGGCTTGGCTTCCTCGGTCGGCGGGTGCTGGGCCACCTGGACGCGGTCGAGGTTTCCGGACGCTCCATGGTCCCGACCCTGCGACCCGGCGACCGTCTGCTGGTCGAGACCTGGACCTACCGCCGACGCCCGCCACAGGTCGGGGAGGTGGTCGTCGCACCCGATCCCCGCGCTCCGACCCGCGAGCTGGTCAAGCGAGTGGCAGCCGTGGCCGACGGGCGCGTCT
Organism: Chloroflexota bacterium; assembly: GCA_038040195.1. Lineage (NCBI taxonomy): Bacteria > Bacillati > Chloroflexota > Chloroflexota bacterium. The sequence goes on from JBBPIR010000004.1 coordinate 60,570, forward strand.
CCCTGCGCGGGGATGCCGCTCGCAGCACCGACTCCCGTCGGTTTGGCTTCGTTCCGCTGGCATCGGTGCGGGCCCGGGCGGCCTTTCGGTATTGGCCGCTGGCCCGAGCTGGCCTCATCCCGGCGAGGAGCGCCGTCAGCGACTGAGCGCGACCACCGCCTCGGCGCAGGCGGCGACGCCCACCGGCAACATCACCACCCCCGCGCCCGCCTCGGCCCCTACCAGCCAATCGGCGCCCGATCCCGGCCGGACCGCGATCCGCGCTGTCGCCGCCCGCTCTCGGACGAACCTCACCACCGGGCCTAGCCCCGCATCGCCGAACTCGGGCCGGATAGCCCCGGTGTCGATCACCACCAGGTCTGGCGGCCGCAGCACGATCGCCTGGTGGAGGCGGGCCGCGTCGTTGTAGAAGAAGACGAGCGCGCGATCGAGTCGCTCGTCGAGGATGCCCGCCAGCTCCCGGTCACGGGTCAGGCAGTAGACCAGCGGCTCGGCCGAACCGCCCAACGGCTCAGCGGGAGTGCCCACGGCCAGAGCGTATCATCGGCTCCGTGGCTCGAACCTCGCTCGCCCCGCGCAAGCCAGCCGGCCTGAGTGCCCCCCGTCACCAGGCCCTTGGCAACCTGCTGGGGCGGGTGTGGGCGGTGGACCAGGTGGGGATCGAGGAGCGCGCGGCCATGCTCGCCCGCCGCAGCATCAAGCGCGAGTCCAAGCTGTGGGCGCTCGACCTGGCGATCCGGATGATCGACCTCACCACCCTGGAGGGGAAGGACACGCCCGGCAAGATCCGGGCCCTGGCCGGCAAGGCCGTCCGCCCCGATCCCACCGACCCCACCATTCCATCGGTGGCCGCCCTGTGCGTGTACCCGAACATGATCGGCCCGGCCAAGGAAGCCCTGCGCGGCTCGACTGTCAAGGTCGCCGCGGTGACCACCTACTTCCCCTCCGGCCAGGCGCCGCTGACCGTCAAGCTCGAGGACGTGCGCCAGGCGCTGGCCGCGGGCGCCGATGAGATCGACATGGTCATGGACCGCGGTGCGTACCTGGCCGGCGACTACGGGAAGGTCTACGACGAGATCGTATCGGTCAAGCAGGCGTGCGGGGACACCCACCTCAAGGTCATCCTGGAGACCGGTGAGTTGGAGACCTACGACAACGTGCGCCGGGCATCGGTGCTGGCCATGGCCGCCGGGGCCGATTTCATAAAGACCTCCACCGGCAAGATCCAGCCCGCCTCTACCCTGCCCGTGACGCTGGTCATGCTGGAAGCCATCCGCGACTTCCACGCCCAAACCGGGCGTGCGGTGGGCATGAAGCCGGCCGGCGGGATCCGCACCTCCCGGGAGGCCATCGCCTATCTGACGGTGCTGTACGAGACCCTCGGGCCGGACTGGATGACGCCGGACCGATTCCGGTTCGGTGCGTCAACGCTGCTGAACGACGTGCTGATGCAGATTCGCAAGGAGCGGACCGGGCGCTACAGCGGGAGCGACTACTTCACCATCGACTAGCCGTACCCTTGGCCGGTGCCTCACGTTTCGCCCCGACCGCGCGTTTCAAGACGTGTGAGCCTGCCGCCGTTCCAGCGCCTGGTCGACGACCACGCCACCGAGCTGCATCGGTTCCTGGTGGGTTGCGTCGGGCCTGACATGGCCGAGGACTGCCTGCAGGACACGCTGATCGCCGCCCTGCGAGCGTACCCACGCCTGCGTCACGCCGAGAACCTTCGTGCGTGGCTGTACACGATCGCGCACCGCAAGGCGACCGACATCATCCGCCTTCGCGCGCGACGACCGAAAACGGTTCAGCTCAATGGGATGGGTCCGGCAGAACCCCGAACAGCGCCCGCCGCACTCCCCGACGATGGGCTGTGGGCCGCGGTCCGGGCGTTGCCCGCCAAGCAGCGCGAGGCCGTGGTGCATCGGTATGTTGTGGACCTCGACTACCGCCAGATCGCCGAACGGATGGGCACCAGCTCCGAAGCAGCCCGACAGAACGTGAGCGCCGGCCTGCGCCGGCTGAGAATTGAGGTAGACCGATGACCGAGCTTGAGCGGCGGCTAGCCCGTCCCGCCACGCCAGACCTGGATCCCGCGCGGGTCACCGTCGAGCTGGCGCGCCGCGCCGATGCGGAGGGGCTGCTCGATGTCGCATGGTCGACCCTCGACACGCCCCTGGGCCCGATCGCGGTATTCGTGACGCCCCGCGGCCTGGTCCGGATTGCCTACGATCGCGAGAATTTTGGCGCGGTGGCGGACGAGGTCGCCGAACGCGTCTCGCCCCGCGTTCTGCTGGCCCCGCGGCGCACCGATGCGGTGCGAGCGCAGCTGGACGCCTATTTCGCAAAGGGGCGGCGGGTATTCGACCTGCCCATCGACTGGACGCTGGTCCGCGGCTTCAACCAGGGTGTGCTGCGCGCCACGGCGGCCATCCCGTACGGGGAGGTCGCGAGCTACGGGGACGTGGCCTCGGCCGCCGGTTCGCCCCGTGGCGCCCGCGCGGCGGGCAACGCCCTGGCCGGAAACCCCATCCCGATCGTCGTGCCCTGCCACCGGGTCATTCACGCCGATGGTGGCCTGGGCGGCTACACCGGCGGCCTGGAGACCAAGCGCTTCCTGCTCAAGCTCGAAGGAGCGCGACCCAGCTAGCGCGTTTCGGGCCGCGATCGGTCCATAATCGGTCGCATATGGCGCTGACCAAGAAGCCGGAGACGCGGCCCGCCCCTGCCTCGTGGGGCATGGCCGCCCGAGGCGTGCCGTGGGAGTACGCCGCCGCTCCGGAGTCCACCGACCACATCCGGATCGAGCGCGAGTACGGGCTGTTCATCAACAACGCCTTCTCGCCGGCCCGCCCAAGGGCCACCTTCGACGTCATCAATCCGGCCACCGAAGAGGTCCTGTCCAAGGTCGCGCGGGCCAGCAAGGCGGACGTCAATCGGGCCGTGACCGCCGCACGCCAAGCCCACGACACGACCTGGTCGCGCCTGCCCGGCAGGGAGCGCGCCAAGTACCTCTACCGGATCGCCCGGATCATGCAGGAGCGCTCCCGCGAGTTCGCCGTGGTCGAGACCATGAACTCCGGCAAGCCAATCAAGGAGAGCCGCGACGTCGACGTCCCGTTGGCAGCGGCCCATTTCTTCTACTACGCGGGCTGGGCCGACAAGCTGGACTACGCATTCCCCAACCGTCGCCCGACGTCATTGGGCGTGGCCGCGCAGATCATCCCCTGGAACTTCCCGCTCCTGATGCTGGCCTGGAAGATCGCGCCCGCCCTGGCCTGCGGCAACACGGTCATCCTGAAGCCCGCCTCAACAACCCCGCTTACCGCCTACTTATTTGCCGACGTCGTCCGTCAGGCGGAGCTCCCGCCGGGGGTCGTGAACATCATCACCGGGCCGGGCGAGATTGGGATGGAGCTGGTCCGCCATCCGCTGGTCGACAAGGTCGCGTTCACCGGCTCGACCGCCGTCGGCAAGCTCATCGGCCGCGCCATCGCCGGCACCCACAAGAAGGCGACCCTGGAGCTGGGCGGCAAGGCGGCCAACATCGTGTTCGACGACGCGCCGCTGGACCAGGCCATTGAGGGCATCATCAACGGCATCTACTTCAACCAGGGCGAGGTGTGCTGCGCCGGTTCGCGCCTGTTCGTGCAGGAGTCGGTCTATGAGCCGCTGCTGGACAAGTTGAAGGACCGATTGTCGACGCTCCGCGTCGGCGACCCACTCGACAAGAACACCGATGTCGGGGCCATCAACTCCGCCGGCCAGCTGGCCAAGATCGCGGAGCTGGTGGAATCGGGCATCGCGGAGGGGGCCGAGATCTTCCAGCCCGACTGCGTCCTGCCCGACAAGGGCTTTTTCTTCCGGCCCACCCTCTTCACCGGCGTGTCGCAGAGCCACCGCATCGCGCAGGAGGAGATTTTCGGGCCGGTCCTGTCGGTCCTCACCTTCCGGACCCCGGAGGAGGCGGTCGAAAAGGCGAACAACACCCCCTACGGCCTGTCGGCCGGGGTGTGGACCGAGAAAGGGAGCCGGATCTTCAAGATGATCGGCGCCATGAAGGCCGGGGTGGTGTGGGCCAACACCTTCAACCGCTTCGACCCCTCCTCACCCTTCGGCGGGTACAAGGAGTCCGGCTATGGGCGTGAGGGCGGCCGCCACGGGCTGGCGGGCTACCTGCGCCTGGACGGCGCGGCCTAGGCCGATCCGGACCGATGGCCACCGCTCGCCGACCCGCGGCCCAGAATCGCACCGCCACGCGACGCCGCGCGGCCCGCGCTACGGTCCTGTACGCCCGCGCCCCGGCGCCGCTGGCCCTGCGGGACGGGGCCGGGACCGCCGTGGAGCGGCTCGGCGTCCGCAAGACCTACAAGCTCTTCATCGGCGGCGAGTTTCCGCGCACGGAGTCGGGGCGGTCGTACCTGGTCTACGGGGCGCGGGGCGAGCTGTTGGCCAACGCGTGCCGGGGGACGCGCAAGGACATCCGCGACGCGGTGCGGGCCGCACGCAAGGCGCAGCCGGAATGGGCGACCAAGACCGCCTTCAACCGGGGCCAGGTTCTGTACCGAATCGCCGAGCTCATGGAGGGTCGGCGTGACCAGTTCGTGGCCGACGTCATGGCCGCCGAGGGCGTGGGCAAGCAACGCGCGCGGCGCCTGGTGGACGCGGCCATCGACCGCTGGGTGTGGTACGCCGGCTGGGCCGACAAATTCCCGCAGATCCTGGGCAACGTGAACCCGGTCGCCGGGTCGTACTTCAACTTCAGCATCCCCGAGCCCACCGGCGTGGTTGGGATCATCGCGGCCCAGGACTCGGCGCTCCTCGGGCTCGTGAGCCGGCTGGCGCCCGTCATCGTGTCCGGGAACGCGGCGGTCGTCATCGCCAGCCAGACGCGCCCGCTGCCGGCCATTACCCTGTCCGAGGTGATTGCCACCTCCGACGTCCCAGGCGGCGTCGTGAACGTCATCACCGGCTTGCGCCGCGAGCTCGTCGGCCACCTGGCCAGCCACATGGACGTCAACGCCCTGGACGGTTTCGGCCTGGAAGCGGCGGCGGTGACCGCCGTGGAGGAGGCGGCCACCGACAACGTGAAGCGCTTCGCGCGCCCCCCATCAGGCGGACTGGACGGCTACGACTGGCTCGCCCCAGCCGCCCAGTCGCCGTACCTCATCGGCGAGTTCGTCGAGATCAAGACCGTCTGGCATCCCATCGGCGTCTGACCAGGCCGGCTACGCCGCTGCCGTCCCGTCTTCCTGGAGCGCCAGCTACACATGACTGACATCAAGCGCAGGTGGCGCTTGGGGCACCGATTCAGTCACACGTGACTCCCATCACGTCGGTTCGGACCTTCGCTCTCGTTGCCAGTCACCCGTAACTCGGATCCGCGGCCCGAACGTAAAGGTCGGATCCACAACAGCCCATCCCGGTTCAGAGCCACGCCGCCACGCAGCGCCGCCAACACCTCCCGCGATGACGCGGGTAGGGCCGCTCGAACGACGCTACCCACGCCTCGGACCGCCGAACGATTGCGTTCGGACTCGCGAAGAGCCATCACGAACGCGAGTTTGATGCCGGCCCTGCGCTCCAGCCCGTCCCGCTTCAGCTGGCCCTTCCGCAGCTGGGCCTGCAGATCAACGAGCGCCGATTCGAGCTCGATGTGGATGCCGAACGAGCGCCCAAGCAACAGAACGTCGGCAGCCTGTCCATTCTGATCGCCCACCGGCGCCTCGAGGCTGAGCCGCCAGCTGGGGTGCGCTTCCACTCGGATCATCTCGGTTAGAGCGATCTGGCCGCTATCCCGAAGCCGCACCCCAGCTCCGGGAAAGGCGCGCAGCGACAGATCCATCCCGAGGGCGGAGAACACGCTCCCAATGATCATGACCGATAGACGGGCGTCGCCGGCTTCCAGTCGCCCCACACTGGTCTGGGACACTCTTGCCCGGCTCGCCACGGCGGCCTGGGACATTCCTTCAGCCACCCGCGCCATCCGCGCATCGGTTCCAAGTCGTTGGATCTGATGCTGAATGCGGGTCCGGGCGGCGTTGGCCGGCTCTGCCCTGGCACCACCCATGCAGTAAGCCTACTGACCGGTGCATACCGCGGACTTATCGGTCAGTCACGTCAGACTCGCATCTCGCGCGGTCGGCGCTTGCGGCACCGTTTCAGCCACTCAGGGCTGACGGCCCGTCGCTTCGGGCGTCCGCTCTCGTTACAAGTCACTCCTGCCTCGGAATGCCGAAGGGCGTCAGAGGTTGAGCACCAGGCGGGCGATCTCGAAGTAGATGATCAGCCCGGTCCCATCCACCACGGTCGTGATCAGCGGCGCCGAGACGACCGCTGGATCGACCCGCAATCGGCGAAGGACCAGCGGCAGGGCGGCGGCGACGGTCGCCGCCCACACGCAGATGGCGATGATCGTGAGGGCCACCACGACCCCGATATCGGCGCTCACCCCCAGCAGCTCGGCCCGCACGAACGCGGCCACGGCCATGACCCCGCCCAGGACCAGTGCCACCCGCATCTCCTTGAAGACGATCCACGCGATGTCGCGCATCGCGACCTCGTTGAGGGCCATGGCCCGCACGATGAGCGTGACCGTCTGGCTGCCGATGTTGCCGCCGGTGCCGATGAGCAGGGGGATGAAGAAGCTCAGGGCCACCACATCGGTCAATTCGCCCTGGAAGTTCTGGAGCACGGTGCCGGTGTATCCCGCCGCCACGAAGAGGAGCAGGAGCCAGATCACGCGCTTGCGCACCAGGAGCGGGACACTCGCCAGGCGGTAGGGCAGGTTCAACGGCTGCGAGCCACCCAGCCGCTCGATGTCCTCGGTGGCCTCGGCCTGGAGGACGTCGGCCACGTCGTCCTCGGTGATGATTCCCAGCAGGTGGTCCTCATCGTCGACGACCGGGATGGCCAACAGGTTGCGGTCGGTCAGCAGCCGGGCCGCAGCCTCCTGGTCGGCGGATGCCCGAACCCGGACCGTGGTCGGGGCCATGAGCTCGCTCACGGGCGTCTCGCCGGGGCTCAGGAGGAGCCGATACAGGGACAGAACGCCAAGCAGGTGGCGTTCGGCGTCCACGACATAGACGTAGTTCACCGTCTCCGCCTCGTCCACCAGGCGACGAATGGCCGAGATGGCCTGGTCGCTGGTCGCGTCGGCGGCGACCGCCACGAAGGCGGGAGTCATGATCCCGCCGGCGCTGTCGGGTGGATACGCCGCCAGGCCGCGGATCTCGGCCGCATCCTCGGCGCGCATGCGGACCAGGATCTGGTCCATGGCCAGGGAGGGGAGGTTCTCCAGGACGTCGGCCGCGTCGTCGGGGTCCATCTCCTCCAGGAGGGCGGCGGCCTCCGGCTCGGCCAGGGTCCGCAGGATGCGGGCCGCCTCGACCGGTGGCAGCTCCTCGAGCAGGGCCGGGATTTCCTCGTCCGGCAGCCATTGCAGGAGCACGGCCACCTCCCCCGGTTCCAGCTGGGGGACCAGGTCAGCCCACTCGGGCGGACCGATGCGCTCGGCGAGGCCGCGCACACCCTCCTCCTCGCGCTCGCGAATGAGAGCCTGCACCTCGGCGAGCAGCTCGCCGGTCTCCACGGAGCTCATCGGACCACCTCCTCGTCAGCGCCGCGGGAGGGCATGCAATGACCACCTCGTCGCGGCCCCGTGATTGGGATACGCGCCGGGTGGTCGTCGATCGCCGGGTCCGCCGGATCGGGTCTCGCTAGGCGGTCACCTCGGCGTCGGCCGGCCGACGGCGCGCGGATATCGGGGTTTGGAACCAGCGTCCACTGGGGCGATTCGGCCTCAGATGCGGATTGATCCGATTCTAGTGTGCGGCACCGCCGTCGGGAAGTGCTGGGGGAACGTCGCCTCACGGACTCGGGCGCGGTGACGGGCGGCCTTGGCCTGGTTGCCGCAGGTCCGCATGTCGCACCAACGCCGCCGCCCGGTGGGGGAGCGGTCGATGAAGATCTCCAGGCACCCCTGGTTGTCGCAGATCCTCAGCTGGCGGGCCGCGCGCCCGGCCAAGAAGTCGGCCAGGGTTCCAGCGATCGTGGCCCGGGCCTGGTCCAGGCGGTCGCCGACCCGTGCCAGCCCGTATTGGGTCCCATCGGTGCTTACCTCCAGCTGGTGATAGTGGAGGCCGTGGCGCAGGATGTGGTTCAGGGCCCGCACGTTCTCCCGGCCCACCTGGTCGGTATCGGTGACCTCGGTCGCGATGCCGCGGATGAGATCGCGCAGGTCGTGGAACCGCTCGATCCGGCGCGCGGCCTCGTCGGGATCGTCCCGCAGGTGCGCCCGCTCGGCGCTCGCCGCTCGATCCGACAGCAGGCGCGCCTTGCGCAGCCAGCCGATGAGGGCGTCCGCATCCGCGACCTCGTCCGCCGGCCGGCCGTGGGTGAAGGCCAGGGTGTTCACGAAGCGGACCCACAGATCGCTGGAGGGCGGTTCGGGCAGGAAGTCGCGCGTTCGATTCATGGCGGTAACCATTATAGGGCCCTTGACAAGTTACTGACACTCTCTTAGTATCAGTAACCGATAGTGACATTGTGAACAGTTACCGATGCCTCCGGTTCGCCCGGCGGGGAATTATCGGGAATACACAGGAGGAACCAGGATGAGCCGCGGTCTGACATATATGGCTTTGATCGCATCCATCCGCCAGCGCGAGCTGCTTGAGGAGGCGCATCGGGAGCGGTATCACACCGAGATCCCGCGTCGCCGCCGAAGCCGAATCTTCGGCCTGAGCCTGCCGCGCGCGCTGCGCCGGACGCGATAAGACCACCACAACCGAAGACGCCGGGCCGACGGGCCCGGCTTCTTTCGTTTTCCGATGAGTGTCGGTTCGTAGAATGACCGGATGCCGCGACCCCAGGCCGCTCGGCGTTCGGCGTCCACCGGGCTGTCCAACGCCGAGCTGGCCGCCACCTTTCGCGAGATCGGTGACCTTCTCGACCTCCTCGACGAGGTCCCGTACAAGGCGGTCGCCTACCGTCGGGTGGCCGATGCCATCGAGCGCTATCCAGCCGACCTCGCCCCGCTGGTGTCTGCCGGCCGAACGCCCAAGATCCCGGGCGTGGGCCCGGCCATCGGCGCCCGACTGACCGAGCTGGGCACCACCGGCAAGCTGGAGTACCACCAGCGGCTGCGCGAGCAGGTCCCGCCCGGGCTGCTCGACGTGCTCCACATTAGCGGCGTCGGGCCGCGCACCGCGCGCCAGCTCCACATCGAGCTGGGCATCACCTCGGTCGACGAGCTGCGCGCCGCGGCCGAGACCGGGCGCGTGCGCGAGGTGTCGGGCCTCTCGGCGCGCACCGAGCAGAACATCCTGGAGGGCATCGCGCGGCTCGACCGCCAATCGGATCGGCTGCTGCTGCACGAGGCGGATCGATTGGCCAACGAGATCCTCGACGGCCTCCGGCGCGTGCCGGGCGTCCGGCGCCTGGAGGCCGCCGGCTCGCTTCGCCGGCGCCTGGCGACCATCGGTGACCTGGACTTGCTCGCCGCCTGCGACGACCCGGCCGAGCTGGTGCGCGCCTTCGAAGGCCTGTCCACCATCAACCGCGTGATCGCCTCGGGAACCGATAAGGCGAGCGTCGTGCTCGCCGTCGACGGCGACCGGCAGGTGGATCTCATGCTGTGCCGGCCCGAGGCGTGGGGGTCGCACCTGGTCCACTTCACCGGCAGCAAGGAGCACAACGTCACGCTCCGGGCCCGAGCCCTGGATCGCGGGCTTTCCCTCAGCGAGAAGGGGTTCCGGGTGGTGGACACCGGGGAGCTGCTGCTGGCGGCCGACGAGGAGGAGGTCTACGCCCGACTGGACCTGCCGTGGATCGCCCCCGAGCTGCGCGAGGGTGAGGGCGAGATCAGCGCGGCGGCAGACGGGCGCCTCCCGCACCTGGTCGAACGCGCGGACATCCGCGGCGACACCCACACCCACTCGTCCTGGACCGATGGCGTGGATGACATTGCGACCATGGCCAACGCCGCCCGGGCGACGGGCCTGGAGTACATGGTCCTGACCGATCACTCCCCGTCGCTGGGCGTGACCCGTGGTCTGTCACCCGAACGGGTGGCCGAGCAGCGCGCCGAGATTGGGCGCCTGAACGCGGAGCTGGACCCGTTCCGCATCCTGCACGGCACCGAGATGGAGATCCACGCCGACGGCTCGCTCGACTACCCCGACGAGCTGCTGGCCGGCTTCGATGTCGTGGTGGCAAGCATCCACACCGCCCGCAGCCAGCCCACCGAACAGCTGACCCGGCGCGCCCTGGCCGCCATCGAGAACCCGCACGTCGACATCCTGGCCCACCCGACCGGACGCATCGTGAACCGCCGCGACCCGGTGTCGTACGACTGGCCGCAGCTGTTCGAGGCGGCGGCTCGCACCGGGACCCTGCTCGAGATCAACGGCAGCCCGCGCCTGGACCTCGACGAGCGGCTGGCCCGGGATGCGGCCCGCGCCGGTGTCCGGCTGACGCTGGCCAGCGATGCCCACCGCACCGAGGAGCTCGGGTACCTCGACTACGCCGTCGGCGTGGCGCGCCGAGCGTGGCTGGAACCGGATCAGATCGCCACCACCCGTGGCGCGAAGGACCTGCTCGGATGAGCGCCGTGGCCGACGGACGCCGGATGCTGCGCGCAGGGCGGGTGCGCAGCGCCCGGGCGGTCAAGCGGGCCGGGCCGCTCGCCCTGCCCCTCCTGCTGGCCGCCCTCGTGGCTGCCGGCTGGGCCGTCGATCCGGTGGCCCTGGCCATAGTCCTGGCGCTTGAGCTGGCTCTTGCTGGCCTGGGGACGGCGGCCCTGCTGGGGGCCGTGCGTCCGTCGATCGGCTATGCGCGTTACGCCATCCTGGCCGTGGTCGCGGTATCGGTCACCCTCGCCGGACGGCAGCTGCCGGACGGCATCGGCCCGTTGGCCGCCCCTGTCGCCTGGGCGTTCCTGTGGTGGACCCTCAACACCGAGCGGAAGGGGGCGACCAAGCGCAGTGGCCGGCTGGCATTGGACCTGTTCCTGGTGTTGACCGTGTTCGCCGCCGCCGTCGGCCTGGCGGGGCTGCTGCCGCCCGAGCTGTGGCTGTTGCAGATTGTCCTGCTGGGCATCCTCACCTCCGTCGCGTGTCTGCGCGCGGCCGAGGCACGGGGCGCGCTCGGGGTACCCGCCGTCGGCCACGCGGCGCTGCACCTGCTCGTCGTCCTCCAGGTGGCCACGGCCCTCATGCTGCTGGAGCTTCCCCAGCCGGTGGGGCCTGCGCTGATTGCGCTGACCTTTCATTCGTGGAGTGGGGCCGCCGACGCCCTGGAGTCCGGCACCTCCGACCGCGCCGTGGTGCTGGAATACGGTTCGCTGGCCGCCATCGGCGCCATCGTGGCCCTCTTCCTGAGCCGCGCCTGACCAGCGCCGAAATCGCGTTGACACCATGAGGGGGCGGTGATACAAATTGGCGCCCTCCGACGGTCCCGCCTGCCGCACGCGGTGCCGTTCGCCCACTGATCACGCCGCGGGGAGAGTCGCGCGCCCATGACCGCCGGGGATCCGGACGCCACCATCCGGCAACGCCGCCAGCTGGCCGACATCGCGATTGGCCAGGCGACGCGCGGCGAGTGGCCGGCTGCGGTCGAGACCAACCAGCAGATCATCGAGCTGGGCGGCGACGTCGACGCCTACAACCGGCTGGGCAAGGCGCTGAGCGAGCTCGACCGCCACCCGGAGGCGCTGGAGGCCTACCAGGCCGCCCTGGAGCGGGAGCGGACCAACCGGATCGCAGAGCGCAACATCGAGCGCCTCGAGGCGTTGCTGACCGCCGCGGATGCCGCCCGCGGCGACCGCCACGCGGCCCGCGCGCCGGCTGCCCTGTTCATCGAGGAGATGGGCAAGACCGGCAGCGCGCGGCTCATCAACTTGGCGCCCGCCAAGCAGCTGGCCCCCCTGTCACCCGGCGACGCGATCGAGCTGCAGGCCGCGGACGAGGAGCTGGAAGCCCGGGTGCGCGGCCTGAAGGTGGGCCAGGTTGAGCCGCGGGTGGCGAATCGGCTCCTGAAGCTGATGGCCAAGGGAAATCGGTATGAGGCGGCCCTGACCACCATCCGCGACGACGACCTCCGCCTCATCATCCGCGAGGTGTTCGCCGACCCGGCGAATTTCGGGACCGTGTCCTTCCCGGGCGCGGCCGCCGGGCGCACGGGTGACGTCCGACCGTACATGAAGGGCACCGCCCTCCGGTACGATGACGACGAAGAGTCGGAGGAGCCCGAAGAGGAGCCGGAGGAGGTCGAGGAGCTCGACACCTCCCTTCCGGAGCTCTCGAGCGAGCCCGAAGAGGAAGAGGAACTGCTCGAAGAGACCTAGCGCTCATGACCGAGGCCGAACGGAAGAGACTTGACCACGTCGTCCTTCCTAGGCGGCTTCCCGGCCTCGCCCTGCTGGAGCGCTACTTCCCCTCGCCGGCGGATAACGTCCTCGACGCCGAGCTGGCCTCGTTCGCCGCATCGGGCGACACGATCCTCGACCCGTGGTCCGGGACCGGGTGGACCGCTCGGCGCGCCGTGGCGCACGGGATGCGGGTGGTCGCGGCCGAGGCCAGCCCGTTCGCCCAGATGGCGGCGCAGGCCTTCCTGCTCGCGCCCGAAGTGGCCGCGGTGGATGCCGCCTTTGCCCAGCTGGCTTCCTCGCGGCGGGTGGACATCCCGCTCCGCCAGCACATCGAGGAGCTGTACGCGTCGCGCTGTCCGGTTTGCAACCGCCCGGTCGTGGCCGATGAGTTCATCTGGCCGCGGGACGCGGATGCGCCGGGGCGCAAGGTCTACCGCTGCACCGCCTGTGACATCGCCCTCGGCGGAGCCGACGAGCGCGTGGCTCCGGTCGACGAGACGGACTACGCCAAGCTGGGGCTGGAACCGCCCCGGCCGCAGGCCGCCGAGCCGGCCGTGGAGCCGGCGGCCGATGCCGACGAGGACCTGCCCCCCGCCCCGGTGGGCCTGATCGGGGATCCTCTCCCGGTCGAGCCGCCCATCCTGGCCCCCCTCGGCGAACCGGGTGGTCCGCCGCCTCCGCCGGCCCGGGCGCCGGATCCGCCGGTGTCGTTCCCATCCGGTGAGGGGCCGCGGTACGCCTCCACCGTGCGGCCGACGCCGGTGCCCGGGCCGGTCGGGACCGATATCCGCCAGGGGCTGGCCTACCAGCAGATGCACGACCGGTTCCCCGTGCTCGACGACCGGCGCGACGTCGTGGACGAAGTGCTCGACCTGTACACCGCGCGCAACCTGTACGCCCTGCAGGCGATCGCCAACAAGATCGACGCTGAGTTCCACGACCAGCCCCTGGCGGCGGTGTTCCGCCTCGCGCTGGCCGGCTGTCTGCTCCCCGCCAGCCGGCTGAACGGCTACCCCGGGCGTGTCGCTTCGCTCCGGATCAGCGGCGGCCACGTCCGCCAACCGGCCTCGCGCCATAACCGCGAGGTCAACGTGTGGCGCCTGTTCGAGGTCGCCTACCAGGACGTACGGACCGCGCTGGCCGCGCTGGGCCGCGATCGGCGTCCGGTGCGATTCGCCGCCGATCTGGACGAGCTGGGCGGCATGAATGCCGCCAATCTGCTGTGGATCCGGTGCCGCCCCGCGGTGGTGGGCCAGTACCTGCCGCCCGAAAGCGTGGACCTCGTGATCGGCGCCCCACCACCGCCGGAGAGCGTGGACGAGCTGAGCTTCGAGTACCTGGCCACCGCCTGGCTGCTGGGACGGGAAGCTGCCGAGACGCTTCGCCTGGAGCCGCTCTTCGGCGGCGGCTCGTCCCGCGCCGATGGCGCGGAGGTGACCGCCTACCGCCACGCCATGGCCTCCGCCGCGGGGGCCCTCAAGCCCGGCGGCTGGTTCTGCGTCCTGCTGGAGGGCGATGACCCGGACCGGGTCCTCGCGGTGGCCATGGCCGCCGCGGCCGCGGAGCTGGAGCTGATGCATGCCATTCCCCGGGAGTCGGGCCGGGTGGGAGACGGTGTGGCGCTCCATTTCCGTCGCGCGTCGGCCGAGGATCGGCTCCGGGACGCGGTCCGACCCAAGCCGCTGCGCCTGGGCGCGGAAGGCGGTCACCTGACGTATCCGGAGCTGGCGGGCGCCATCGAGCGAGCCACGGTGGGGCTGCTCCGCGACCGCGGCGAGCCGGCCGGCCTGGCGCGGATCGCATGCGCGGTGCTGATCGAGCTGGAGCGGACCGGCCTGCTGCGGCGCCTGGTGCAGGCCCGATCGCCGGACGAGGACGACGATGGAGCCACCCCGCGCGAGGAGGAGCTGGTCGGCCGGGTGGAGCGCGCCGGTCCCGCCCTGCTGGCCGTCCTTCTCCGCGAGGAGCTATGGCGCGACGACCACCCCAGCCTCGAGCGGATCGCCGATGCCCAGCGCCCCGTCTGGTGGCTGCGTGAGCCCGCCCTGGCTGACGGGACACTGGCCGACCGCGTCGAATGGGCGACCTTCTCGCTTGTCACCACGGCTGGCCGCCTGGACGAAGCCGGGTTCCTGGACCGGATCTTCGCCCTGTTCCCGGGGACGGCGTCGCCTGACGAGGAGCTCGTCCGCGCGTGCCTGGGCGCCTATGCCGCGGTCGGGGATCACGGTCAGCTGCGGAGCGAGGAGGACCTCGCGACCCGAATCGCCGATCACACGCGGGTTTTGGCCACCATCGTCGAATTCGGGCATCGGCTCGGGCTGCGGACGTGGGTCAGCCGGCGTGAGCAGGAGCGTCCGTGGCGGGATGCCACGCTCGGTGACCTGCTGCGCGAGGACGAGCGGCGAACGTACCTGCCGCTCGTGATCCGTGCGCCGGCCGATGTGCTGGGCGCCGTGGATGGGCTGTGGTACGTCCGCAATCGGTCCAGCTACCTGTTCGAGGTTGAATGGACGGCCATGATTGGCGAGGCCGTCCTGCGCCGCGGCAGCCAGATCCCGACGTCGGAGCAGCAGGCCCGGTTCCTGGTCATTCCCGCCGAGCGGACCGACCTGCTGCGGCTGAAGCTCGATCGCTCACCGTGGCTGCGGGCCGAGGTCGAGCGCCAGAACTGGCACGTCCTGAAGTGGCCGCACCTGGAAGCCCTGGTGGCGCGCGACGGCGCTCGGATCGAGTGGCTGGAGCCCATGATCGGCCTGGACCCGCTGGTCGAGCGCGGCGGCAAGCAGCTCACCATGTTCGGGGAGTGAGTCCGTGACCGAGCCCCATGGGCCCAGAGTGCGCTGACGCGGCCCGAGTAGTCACCTGCGACTGGCAACGCGCCTAAGCCGCGGAATCTCGGGGCCCGCATTCACACCTGACTGGTTGGCTGGCCCTGGCAGGTCCCACGCAGGATGCCAGTCACTGGTGACTGCCCATCCGTAGTCATGCCGGCCGGCTTGACCGGCGCCCGTATAGTCGAATTCGGGAGTGCCGCGGTTCCCCCCTGCGGCACTCCCGTTCTGTCTGCGGAAGCGCCTCAGCCGGTTCGACTCGCGCGACGCCCTGGCCGGCGCATGGCGCGCCGGACGACCGTCATGACCTCGCGAACGTACGGCTCGCCCTGCCCGCTGTCGATGGCATGCGTCAGGCAGCCGTCGATGTGGTCTTCCAGAACCAGCATCGCGACCTGGTCGGCAGCGGCGGTCATGGCCTCGACCTGCTGGAGGATGTCGAGGCAGTAGGCCTCGTCCTCGACCAGGCGCTGGAGGCCACGGGCCTGGCCCTCGATCCGGCGCAGCCGGTTGATGAGCTCTCGGCGATCGCGGGTGTAGCTGTGGCGGAAGTGCTCGGTCTCGGCCGCGGCGTCACGCGTGTCCATACTCGGGGGTAGTATGCGCATCGGCTCCGAAGGCGGTCAATTCGATCTGCCAAGCCTTCCGATACGATGCCCGACATGAATCGGCTTGCGAGCGCCACCAGCCCGTACCTGCTGCAACACGCCGACAACCCGGTCGACTGGTACCCGTGGGGGCCCGAAGCCCTAACCCGGGCGCGGAGCGAGGATCGGCCCATCTTCCTGTCCATCGGCTACTCGGCCTGCCATTGGTGCCATGTCATGGCCCACGAGTCATTCGAGGACCCCGTCACGGCCGAGCGGCTCAACCGCGACTTCGTGGCCATCAAGGTCGACCGCGAGGAGCGCCCGGACATCGACGACGTGTACATGGGCGCCGTGCAGGCCATGACCGGGTCGGGCGGCTGGCCGCTCAGCGTTTTTCTGACCCCGGACCTGGAACCGTTCTTCGGCGGGACTTATTTCCCGCCCGATAACCGGCACGGCCTGCCCGCATTCACGACCGTGCTGGAGGGCGTGGCGGAGGCGTATCGGGAACGGCGTGGCGAAGTGGCCGGAATCGGGGCCCAGCTGGCCGCCCACCTGCGGCACCAGATGGCCGTTGACGACAGCGCCGGCGCCGCCCCAGGGAGTGAGCAGCTGGACGCCGCGGTGCGCCGGCTGGGCGGGTCGTTCGACGCGGTCCGCGGCGGCTTTGGCCCGGCCCCCAAGTTCCCCGCTCCCATGACCCTGGAGTTCCTGCTCCGCCGCTGGCGGGACACGCGGGACGAGGCCACCCTGCGGATGGTGACGGTCACCCTGGATCGCATGGCCGACGGCGGCATCCATGACCAGCTGGCCGGCGGCTTCGCGCGCTACAGCACCGATGCCTCCTGGCTGGCACCCCACTTCGAGAAGATGCTCTACGACAACGCCCTGCTGGCCCATGCCTACCTGGATGCGTTTCGGGCCACCGGGATGGACCGATACGCCCGCGTCGCCTCCTCGACCCTGGACTTCATGCTGGCCGAGCTGCGGACCGATGAGAATGGGTTTGCGGCCGCGCTGGACGCGGACAGCGAGGGCGAGGAGGGCCGGTTCTACGTTTGGGACGCCGACGAGGCGGCCGCGGTCCTGACCGATGCCGGGCTGGCCGCGGCGGACGCGGCGGCGGTGGCCGCACACTGGGACGTCACGGGTGGCGGCAACTGGGAGGGCCACACCATCCTGCACGTCACCAACCATCCGCCGCCGGAGCCGCCGATCCTGGAACGCGCCCGGGCGGCCCTGCTGACCCGCCGGAGCGAGCGGGTCCGTCCGGGGCGCGACGACAAGCAGCTGGCGGCCTGGAACGGCCTCGCGCTGCGGGCGTTCGCCCTCGCCGCGCTGGTGCTGGGTGATGAACGGTTCGTGGCGGCAACCCGGGACCTGGCGGCATTCATCCGAAAGGCCCTGGTCCACGATGGTGACCGGTTGTGGCGCACGGCCCGCGCGGGCGTGGCCCATACCCCCGGCTTCGCCGAGGACTACGCGGCGGTGGCCGACGGGCTGCTGGGGGCATATGCCGCCCTCGGCGAGCCGCGGGATCTGGAATTGGCCGAGGCGCTCATGGGGCGGCTGGGGTCGGACTTCTGGGACGAAGAGAGTGGCACCCTTTACGACACGGGGCCCGATCACGAGCAGACGGTGGCCCGTCCACGGTCGCTCCTCGACGGCGCGACTCCTGGCGCGAACTCGATCGCCGCTGACGTCTGGCTCCGGCTGGCGCTTCTGGGCGGCGATTCGGAGCACGACCGACGCGCCCGTCGCATCCTGGCGGCGGTCGGTTCGGCCATCGAGCGCCAGCCGTCGGCCTTCGGGCGGATGCTGTGTGCCGCCGATCGCGCTCTGCGCCCGGCAGTCGACGTGGTGGTTGCCGGCGAGGCCGCGGACCCGCGCTCGGGCGCGCTCCGCCGTGCCGCCGCGGCTCCATACGCGCCGGACCTGGTTATCGCCGGCCTGCCTGCGGGCGATGAGCTCCGGAGCCGCCCGCTGTTTATCGACAAGGTCGCGCGGGAGGGCGTGCCCACCGCGTACGTGTGCCGGGGGTACGCGTGCGATGCCCCCACCGCGGAGCCGTCCACCGTGACTGCCCAGGTGATACGTCTCGCCGGGAGCGGGGCGTCAGCCGAGGCGCCGGCCTAGGCCGGCACGAACGACAGCCGGACTCGCCGCCGGATGTGATCCGCGTTCGGGTCCAGCAGGGCGATGGATTGCCAGGTCCCCAGCGCCATCTGGCCACCGATGACTGGCACGCTGAGCGATGGGCCGACCAGCAACGGGAGGACGTGGTCCGCGCCGTGGCCCTGTGAGCCATGCTGGTGGCGCCAGCGATCGTCGCGCGGGAGGAGCCGGTCCAGGGCCTCGACCACGTCGGCGTCGGAGCCGCTGCCCAGTTCCATGACGATCAGCCCCGCCGTGGCGTGGGGGGCGAACAGGTGGAGGAGCCCATCGCGGCCGGCTGCCACATCGGTCAGGAAGACGGCACAGGCGCCGGTCAGGTCATGCACGCCGCGCCGCCCGGCCGTTTCGACGTTGATCTCGCGGCTGTCCACGCCGCGAGCCTAGCAGCGGGCAGGCGGCTATGAGGGCCGAGCGGGCTGGCCGAGCGGTCCTTGCCGCGGGCGGATACCATCCGCGGTCGATGTCTGCCGTGATACTCCGATCTCGCCTACTGTCAGTTGCCCTGGTGGTCGGCGTGGCCGGCTGTGCTCTGTTGGGGCCCTCCCCGTCGCCCACCCCGGATCCCACCCCGACCCCGACGCCAACTCCCCGCCCCACGCCCGCGCCGACCCCGACGCCGACCCCGGAGCCCACCCCGATCCCGATCAACCCGGCGCTGCTCGATCGGCGGATCACCGTCCTGTTCGCGGGCAACGATTCCACGCCGGACCGGGTGGCCAGCGGCGCCGGCCCCCTTACCGACTCGATGGTCGTCGCCTCCATCGATGCCACCCACGGCCAGCTGTCGATGGTCGCCCTCCCGCGGGACACGGTGGACATCCCGCTCGCGAACGGGGCCATCTGGCGTCTCAAGGCCAACGCCATCCGCTTCTCGTACGGGATGGAGGGTCTGGAGGGAGCACTGGAACAGACGTTCGGCGTGCCGATCGATTACTGGATCGAAATCAACATGCCGGACTTCCCGCGCCTGGTCGACGCCCTCGGGGGTCTGTGGATCAACGTGCCCTACGCGATCAGCGACAGCCAGGCGCAGTTGAGCATCAACGCCGGATGGCAGCGCATCGATGGCGCCACCGCCCTGGGCTACGCCCGCTCCCGCCAGATGGACGGCGACTACGCGCGGGCCGGCCGCCAGATGCAGCTGCTTGCGGCCTTGGCCCATCGCATTGCGCTGCTCGACGAGCAGTTCGACCCAGAGGCGATCCTCGCGTTGCTTACCACGCTGCGGACCAACGCCCCGCTCAGCGACTTGCCGACCCTGTTCCAGGTGGTGAACGACGCAGCCGACGCCCAGGTGACGGCCACCGTGCTCGCTCCCTACCAATTCGCGCTGTACGAGGGAATCGAGCCGGGAACCGGCCGCGGCTGGGTGATGATCGCCAACGTGGCCGAGATGCGCGCCTACGTGCGCTCCCTGATGGGGAACTGAGCCGGCGCTACTGGCGAGCCCCGCAGTTGAAGCAGACGGCGTCGCTGGCCCGGATGGTCGTCCCGCAGGTGGCGCAGTCTCGAGCCAGGTCGGCCTCGCAACGCGCGCAGTACACGGCGCCGGGCGGATGCACGAGGCCGTCGACCAGGCAATACGGCGCCCCCGCCGGCAGGCGGACCGACGCCCCCGGCTCGGGTGCGATCGCCTCCCCCACCACCGCCTCGGCCTCGATCCCGGTCTGCGAGGCGCGGAGGTACCCGATCAGCAGCCAGGCCACGTACAGTCCCAGCGCCCCGATCAGGGCCAGCGGGACGAGGATCGTCAGGCGTTCGGCCCATCCGGTGGCGAGCGACTCGATCAGGCCCTTGAGATCCATCGGGCGCCGATTCTAGCGCGGTTCGGCATCGCCGGACCGCCTGATAAACTCCCGCAAAGTCCGCAGCCGGTGGCACATGGCCCGACCCCGGATCGATCCCCGCACGCCGCTCAGCGAGCTCCATGTGCACCTGGGAGCGGCCGTCACCCCGGCCATCATGTGGGGCATCGCGCACGCTCAGGGCATCCGGCTGCCGACCAAGGACTACTGGGCCTTCCGCGAGCTGATCACCCTCGGGCGACGTCGGCGGCGGACACTTGACGGGTACCTCGACCTGTTCCACTGGACCGAGCTCATCCAGTCCAGCCCGATCGCCGTCGAGCGCAGCGTGTATGAGGTCATTGGGGGTGCGTATCGGCGCAGCAACATCACCCGTCTGGAGCTGCGCTTCAACCCGATGAAGCGCAACCGGGGCGGGGAGCAGGACCTGGACCACATCATCGCGGCCGCTGTGCGGGGAATGGATCGGGCCATCCTCGAGTACCCCCAGGTGCAGGCCGGCCTGATCTTCTGCCTGGACCGCGCATTCAGCCGCGAGCTCAACGAGATCCTGGCCGCCAAGGCCATCAGCTGGCGAGCGCGGGGGGTCGTGGGGATCGACATCGCGGGCCCGGTGGTCGCCGGGTTTCGATTCGCGGACTACCGCGAGATCATGGCCGAGTGCCGCCGTGCCGGGCTGGGGATCACGGTCCATGCCGGCGAGACCGGGGGCGCCGACGAGGTGGAGGAAGCGGTCGAGGCGCTGGATCCGGCGCGCATCGGTCATGGGATCCGCAGCGCCACCGATCCGCGGGTCATGGGCATCCTCCGCGAGCGGGGAATCGTGCTCGAGGTCTGCCCCTCCTCGAACCTGAGCACCGGTGTGGTGGGCAGCCTGGGCGAGCTCCGCGGGTACCTGCGCAACCTGGTCGCGCACGAGGTCGCCTTCACACTGTCCACCGATGGGCCGGAGATCCTCCAGCGCTACCTGCGCGATGAGTTCGCGCTGCTCCTGCGTCATGGGATCCTGAGCCTGGACGAGATTGAGCAGGCCATCGAGGCCGGCCACCGGGCAAGCTTCCTGGAGCGCGTTCCGGCCGCCGAGCGGGTCCCCGCCGTGCGGGATCGGGGCCGCGATCCGTCGGCGAGGGTGGCCCTCGAGCTCGAGGTCTAGGCTGATAGACTCGCCGCCGTGTCGTCGATCTGGCGGCCCATCCGTGAGAGGAATCCGGCCCGCAGCCTGATGGTGATCGTCGCCCATCCGGGTGACGAGGCGTTCGGTTTCGCGGGCGCCATCGCGAGTGCCGCTGCCGAGGGCGCGTACGTGGTGGTCGTGTGCGCCACGCGCGGCTATTTCGACGCCCGCATCACGACCAAGCCGCCTGCGCCCGGCGGCCGCAACCGGGACCTCCTCGATTCCCTGGGCTGGCGGAACCTGGACACCGTCCGCGAGGATGAGATGCGCCGTTCCGCGGCCCTGCTCGGGGTGCGAGTCCTCCGCATGCTGGACTACGCCGAGGGCGACCTGGTGTCGGTCGACTTCCATCACCTGGTCGGGCGCCTGGTGGAGCCGATCCGGATGCACCAGCCGGAGGTGGTCCTGACCTTCGGGCCGGATGGCGTGACCGGCGACTCGGACCACGTGACCCTGTCCCGGGCCGTCGGGGAAGCGGTGGACAGCGCCGCTCTGCCATTGGCCTACGAGGACAACATGGAAGAGGACCAGGTCGCGTGGCGCATCGCGAAGCTGTTCCACCTGGTCGTGCCGCCGGGGGCCCTCGCGATCCTGGGTGACCTTGCGCCGCGTGCGGGATACCACACCCCGTCGGCCGGGCCGACGGTGGCCGTCCCGCTTGGGGAGCTGGTCCCGCTCAAGCTGGCGGCCATTCAACGCCACGTGTCGCAGACTGGCTCGGATGGACCGTTCGCGGGCTGGGATCCCGCCGTCCGCGACAACTGGCTCTCGGCCGAGCACTACCGCCTGGCCGTGTCCAACCTGGCCGTGTCCAACCTGGCCGCCTCCCAGCCGTCCGCCGGGGTCGGGTCCGGACTGTTCGACGGCCTGGCCTGAGGCCCGCGGGCGCTCGCCCCGCACAACTGATACCCTCAAACGGTGACCACCGTGCTGACCGACGACGCGATCATGGCTGCCCTGGCTCGGGTCAAGGACCCTGAGATCGGGCGCGATCTGGTCTCTCTGAACATGGTCCGCTCGGTGGACATCTCCGGATCGCTGGTCACGGTCACCGTTGAGCTCACCACTCCGGCCTGCCCGCTCAAGGCCAAGATCGAATCGGACATCGCCGATGAGCTTTCCGGCGTGGGTGCCGGCGCGGTGAAGATCGAATGGGCCGCCAACGTCAAGCGCAGCTTCGGTGGGCCGATGGCTGACCTCATCCCCGGGGTCCGCAACACGATCGCCGTGGCCTCCGGCAAGGGGGGCGTGGGCAAGACCACGGTCGCCGTCAACCTGGCGGTCAGCCTGGCACGCGACGGGGCCCGGGTCGGGCTCCTGGATGCCGATATCACCGGCCCCAACGTGCCGCTCATGATGGGCACCCAGGAGGGGCATGTGACCGGTGTGGGCGGTCGGGTCAACCCCGTTGTCAGCCACGGCGTGAAGATGATCAGCATCCAGTACTTCCTGACCGGCGACGCCCCGGTCATCTGGCGCGGGCCGCTCATCCACTCCGCCATCCAGCAGTTCCTGCGCGACGTGGAGTGGGGCGACCTGGACTACCTGGTCATCGACCTGCCGCCCGGTACGGGGGATGCCTCGCTGTCCCTGGCCCAGCTCATCCCGCTGTCGGGGGCGGTCATCGTGACGACACCTCAGGAGGTGGCGCTCCTCGACGCCCGTAAAGCGATCGGCATGTTCACCAAGGTCAACGTCCGGACCCTGGGCGTGGTGGAGAACATGAGCGGCTTCATCTGCCCCCACTGCGGGACCGAGCACGATCTGTTCGGTTCGGGCGGCGGGGATAGCATGGCCCGCGAGCTCGGGCTGGAGGTCCTGGGCCGCATCCCGCTCGAGCCGGCTGTGCGGGCCGGCGGGGACGCGGGCGTGCCGATCACCTCAGCGCAGCACCCCGATGCCGATGCCTCGGCGGCCGCGGCGGCCCTGCGCGAGGTGTCCCGGGTCGTGGCCGGGCGGATCTCGGTCCTGGCCGCGCCCATGGCCATGGCCGCCGCCAGCTGAGCTAGGCGGCCTTCGACTCTCGCTCGTAGGGCCGGCCCACGGCGGCCGGAGGAATGCTCCGCCCGACGACCCCGGCCAGGACCACGATGGTGATGATGTACGGCAGCGCCTCGTAGACCTCGAGCGGAATGCTGGTCAGGATGTCGCCCAGGGTGCCCTCGGGTGGGACGAAGCGGATGAGGCGCTCGATGCCGACCGTCGCGCTGAACAGGAGGGCGGCTCCGAAGGCGCCGATGGGCGTCCAGCGCCCGAAGATGAGCGCCGCCAGCGCGATGAATCCGCGGCCGTTCGTCATCCCGCCCTGGAAGGCGCTTCCGAACTCGATCGTCAGGTAGGCGCCCGCCAGTCCGGCGAAGACGCCGCCCAGGATCACGTTTCGGTAGCGGAGCCGGATGACGTCGATGCCCACTGTCTCGGCCGCCTTGGGGTGCTCGCCCACGGCCTTGGTCCGCAGACCCCACCGCGACCGGTGGAGGAGGACCTGGAGCAGGATCACCGACACCAGCATGCTCAGCGCAATCGGTCCCACCGCCAGGAACGAGTTGAACAGCCAGCCCACGAGCGGGAGGTCGGTGATGGCTGACGGCAGGCTGATGGACTTGAACGAGCCCGCCGTCGCCGGTGCGTTCTGGCTGATGAGCAGGTTCAGGTAGCCGGTGATGCCAAAGGCAAAGATATTGATGATCGTGCCGCTGATGATCTGGTCAGCCCGAACCGTGATCGAGAGCCACGCATGCACGGCCGACACCGCGCAGGCGGCGGCGATGGCCGCTGCCAGGCCCACCAGCAGCGCCGGTGTGATGCCGAATGGCCCCGGTGAGGACGGGATCAGGCCGTGGACGATTGATGCGACCCACCAGGCGACAAAGGCGGCCGTCAGCATCATCCCCTCGATCCCGATGTTCACGACCCCCGACCGCTCGTTCATGAAGCCACACAGAGCACCCAGGGCGACCGGGATCGCCGCCGCCACGACGATGGGGGCCACCACCGGCGTATGACCGGCGAGGTACACCACGAACTGGATGAACAGCCCGATGACAGGGATGTCGTACAGAAATTCCATGGCGCTACCGTCGGGCCGCGTACGAGCCGGACAAGTTGGCCAATTCACCCGGTGCCTTGGCGTCGGACTTGAGACGGAAGACTTGCCGGACCAGCACCTCGGCGGTCAGGAAGAACAGGATGACCGCCTGGAGCACGCTGACGATCTGGACCGGGATCCCGGCCTGGATCTGCATCGGTCCGGCCCCCGCCTGGAGCGCGCCGAAGAGCAGCCCTGCGAAGAGGATGCCAACCGGGTTGGCCCGTCCGAGGAGCGCAACGGCGATGGCATCGAACCCGACCGTGGTCGAGAACGATGCGGGCATGTAGCCCACGTCACCCAGGATCTCGGTCGCGCCGGCCAGTCCGGCGAAGAGGCCACACAGCGAGAGGGTGAAGATGATCAGCCAGCGCGGGTTCATCCCCGCGTAGCGCGCGGCCTCGCTGTTGGCGCCAGTGGTGCGGACCTCGAAGCCGATGGTCGAGCGGAACAGGAACCACCAGACGATGGGGACCGACACGGCCGCGAACAGGATCCCGATGTGCCCGGCACCGCCGAGGAAGATGGGGAGGGTGGCGGCCTGGATGTCATCGGTCCGGCTATACGTCACGTTCTCGCCGCGAAGCGGCCCGCCGATCACTCCCGACACTAGGAAAATCGCGACGTAGTTCAGCATGATCGTGGTCACGACTTCGTGGGCTCCACTGAACGCCTTCAGAACGCCGGGGATCATCCCGTACAGCAGCCCGCCGGCCATCCCGCCCAGCAGGGAAAGCGGAATGGCCACCACCGGCGAGGCGTCATTCAGGGCCAGGGCCACCGCGGTCGCACCGAGGGCGCCGACCAAGAACTGTCCCTGCGCGCCAATGTTGAAGAGCCCGGCTTTGAAGCCGATACCCACCGCGAAGCCGGCCAGGATGAGCGGGGTCGCGTTGGCGAGGGTCTTGATCCAGGCGTCGACGGAGCCGAAGGCGCCTTGGAACAGCGCCGCATAGGCCCGGACCGGGAGCAGCAGGTCAACCGAGTCGCTGACGAGCGGGCTCGACAGGATCATCACCACCGCGCCGGCGATGAGGGCCAGGACGATGGCCAGGAATGGAACGAGGACCAGGGACCGGATCCGGGCCAGGGACAGTGTCCGCCTCCCGGTCACGAGGCCACCTCGTCGGGCTCCGCTGTCCGGCCGCCGGTGGCCATCAGCAAGCCGACCGTCTCGCGGTCAGCCGTCCGGCCATCGAGGACGTCGACGATCGCGCCGCGGTACATGACCGCGATCCGATCGCTCAGCTCGAGAATCTCGTCCAGCTCTGCCGAGACCAACAGTATCCCGACGCCGGCGTCGCGCCGAGCGATGGCCTGGCGATGGATGAACTCGATCGAGCCCACGTCGAGGCCACGCGTCGGTTGATCGAGCACGAGGAGCTTGAGATCTCCCTCGAACTCGCGGGCGACGATGATCTTCTGTTGGTTGCCGCCGGACAGCGTCGAGGCGATGACCGTGGCTGACGGCGTTCGGATGTCGTAGCGGGCGATCAGGTCCTCTGCATCCCGCCGGATGGCTGCGTCAACGCGGACCGGGCCGCGGCTGTACGGGGGGTGGTAGTAGTCGTTGAGGACGAGGTTGTCGGTCAACGGGAAGGAGAGCACCAACCCGAACCGGTGCCGGTCACCGGGCACGAACCCGATACCGGCCCGGTGAAGGCGCCGGGGGCCGACGCCGGTGACGTCGGTTTCCGCCAGCCGGACCGATCCGGAGGTCGGCCGCCGCAGGCCGGTGAGCGCCTCGACTAATTCGTCTTGGCCGTTGCCGGCCACGCCGGCAATGCCAAAGATCTCACCAGCTCGCAGGGTGAAGCTCACGCCGTGGACGACTTCTCCGCCGCGGTCGTCACGCACGTGGAGGTCTTCGACGGTGAGCATCGGGTCGCCTGGATGGCTTGTCCCCCGATCGACGGTGAGCTGGACCTCGCGGCCCACCATGAGCTCGGCCAGGTCATCCTCGTTGGTATCGGCCGGCCGCCGCTCACCGACGACCTTCCCGCGCCGGATGACGGTGATCCGGTCGGCGACCTCGAGCACTTCGTACAGCTTGTGCGAGATGAACACGACGGCATACCCCTCGTCGCGGAGGCGGCGCAGCACTTCGAAGATCTCGCGCGTCTCCTGCGGTGTGAGCACCGCCGTGGGCTCGTCGAGGATGAGCACCTTGGCGTTGCGATAGAGGGCCTTGAGGATCTCGACCCGCTGTTGCCAGCCCACCGACAGCTGGCCGACCTTGCGGTCGGGATCGATCTCCCATCCGAACCGGGCGCCGAGTTCGCGGATGCGGTCCCGGGCTCCCGAACGATCGAGAAAGATCTTCCGCTTCATCGGCTCCTCACCGAGGAGGATGTTCTCGGCCACCGAGAGGACCGGGACGAGCATGAAGTGCTGGTGGACCATGCTGATCCCGCGAGCTATGGCGTCGTGCGGGCTGCTGATCTCCACCCGCTCGCCGTAGAGGCGGATCTCGCCGGCGTCGGGGACCGCCAGGCCGTACAGGACGTTCATCAGGGTCGTCTTACCCGCGCCGTTCTCCCCGAGCAGGGCGTGAATCTCCCCGGCACGCACCTCGAGATCAATGCCGTCGTTGGCGACCACCCCCGGATACCGCTTGGTGATGCCGCGCATCTCCAGCGGTGGGGCGCCGGGGGTGGTGCTTGTCGTCGTCGCCTCGTCAGCCGTCATGTCGGTCACGAAAACGCGAGCGGGCCGATCCGAAGACCGGCCCGCTCGATGGGCTTGGTTCCGACTCGGAGTCCTACTCGGTTCCGATGTCCTCTTCGCCGGCGTAGCACAGACCCGAAGGCTGGCACGGATCCAACGATCCATCGGCCATGCCAGCGAAGGCATCGTCGATTGCGGTCTGGACTTCGGACGTGATCAGATCCGAGAACTGGTAGAACGGCGACAGGCCGATACCGTCGTTGTCGGCTCCATAGAAGACGTTGTTGCTGCGGACATCGTCGGCAGCGAAGGTCGTGATGGCCTCGCTGACCGCCTTAGTCAGCTTCTTCTCGGCGCTGACGACGATGCAGACCTGGGCCGAGGGGTACGAGACCCACTGGTCGACGTCCACGCCGAAGCCATAGATCCCGTGCTCCACAACCGAGTCGAGCATGCCGTTGCCCGTCTTGCCGGCGACCTGGAACAGGACGTCGACTTCAGGGTTCACCGACAGGAACTCGTCAGCGAAGGACTTCCCGGTGGTCGGGTCGTTGAACGCGACGGCCAGGTCGTTGCTGACGTACTTGAGGTCCACGACGACGTCAGGATTGACACTATGGGCGCCGTTCTCGAAGCCGCGCATGTAGTTGACGACCGGCGGGATCGTTCCCGATCCACCGAGTGCCGCAACCTCGCCACTCTCCGAGATGGACGCGGCCACGATGCCAGCAAGGTATCCGGCCTGGGCCTCGTTGAAGATCAAGCTCTCGTAGTTCGGGAGCGGATCCCAATCGCCACCGAAGTCGGTGTTGACCTGGAACTGGTCCACGCCGACGAAGTGGATGTCGGGGTTGGCCTGGGCCGCCTCGAGGGTGGCCGCGCCAAGGGCGAATCCAACCGTGATGATGATGTTCGCACCGTCATCCACGAACGAGTTGATGTTGTCCGCGTAGTCCGCGGAGTTGGTCGTGACGATGTTCCCCGGCTCCGGTGCGCCGATGATTGCCGCGCCCTGGAGTGCGCCTTCCCAGCTGTACTGGTTGAAGTTGGCGTCGTCCAAGGTGCCGACGTCGGTGACCAGGCCGATGACTAGGTCGCTGGTCCCGGTGGTCTCCGGCGTCGTCGGCTCGGCGGCCGCGTTGTCACCGATCTCCCGACAAAGTCCCTTGCCCGTGCTGATCTGGCCACTGGTGCACGCGCCCAGAACCAGGATCGACGAGACAAGGAGTGCGAGGTATCCATACCTTCGCTGGTTCCGCATGAACACTCCTCCACCCGTTAGGGGGTCTCTCTCCGTCTCCCGCTGGTCGCGGACACTGCGCGTTCAGGCGGGGCTCGGGCACGGTCAGTAAGGCGACTGACACGGCCGATTGCGGCCGCATCATACAGGGCAGTCGGCGCGCGAAACAAATTTCTTGTCACGCCGGGCAGAGCGTGCGCGGGCCCTATCATCGGTGCCGTGCCCAAGGCCCGCCGTCCTCGTCGATTGCAGGTGGTCATCCTCGACCTGGACGGCGTCGTGTACCGCGGCGATCGGCCGGTGGACGGAGCCGCCCAGCTCATCGGTCGGCTGCATGGAGCCGGCCTCTTGGTTCGCTACGCGACGAACAACTCGATGTCCACCCGCTCGGACTACGCGGAGCGGCTCCGGAGGATGGGGATCGCGGCCGAGGCCACCGAGATCGTGACCTCCACGTCGGCCACGATTGCCCATTTCGGCCGCCACGAGCCCCGGGTGCGCACCGTTCTGGCGGTGGGCGCCGACGGCATGGTCGAGGAGCTGCGATCCGCGGGCTACGAGGTCTTCCCGGCCGCCGATGCCGCGAATCGGAGGGTGGATGCCGTGCTGGTCGGGCTCGACCCGGACTTTGACGACCGGCGGCTGGCTGCCGCCGCGCGGGAGGTACGGGCAGGCGCGCGGTTCATCGCCACCAACGCCGATGCCCAGTACCCGACCCCGACCGGCTTCCGGCCCGGAGCCGGCGCCATGGTAGCCGCCATTCGCGACGCGAGCGGGGTTGAGCCGCTGGTCATCGGGAAGCCGGAACCGGCCATGTTCCACGCCATCCTTGAGGCCACCGGCATCGGTCCGGAAGAAGCCCTGGTCATCGGTGATAACCCGGATTCGGATATCCGCGCGGCTCACCGAGCCGGGATTGAAAGCGTGCTCGTCCTGACCGGGGTCACCGCTCCCGACGCGGTGGCGTCGCTTACCGGGGAGCTCGTCCCGGACCACGTGGCGGTTGATCCGGGGGAGGCGTGGGACCTGGTCGAAGCCCGTATCAACCGCTGAGCGTCGCCGTGGTGCCGGCCCACGCGTGCCAGGCGCGGGCCGCCTCCGCCCGGTGCGTCGCCAGTTCCAGGGGAGCGCTGAAGCCGCGCCGAAACCCGTTGATGGCGATCTCCGCCAGCTCATCGGGCGTCAACCCGGTCGCCAGCGCCACATCCGCAAGCTCGTTGCTGAGGGTGGTGTTGCTCACCGTCCGATCATCGGTGGACAGGGTCACGCTGACCCCGGCCCGATGCAGCCGCGCAACCGGGTGCGAGGCCAGGTCGGGCACGATCGCGGCCTGGACGTTGCTGGTGGGGCACAAGTCGAGCGTGATCCCGCGCTCGCGGAGCGACTCGACGAGGTCCGGATCGTCGATCGCCGGCGCGCCGTGTGCGATACGGCTGATCCCGAACTCGAGCACGTCCCAGATGTGTGCCGAACCGGGGGTTTCACCCGCATGGGCTGTGAGGCCCAGGCCGGCGGCGCCCGCCGCGCGGAAGGCCGCCGCATGGGGTGGGGCAGGATACTCGGCCTCGGGGCCGGCCAGGTCGAATCCCACCACCGGTGGGCCGAACGCGGCCGCCCGGAGGGCGAGCTCGACATTGGCACCCGGCGGGTGTGAGCGCATGGCGGTGACGATGAGCCCGATCAGCGGCGACGAACCCCCGCCCTCCCGGGCATCCGCCACCCCGTTGGACACCGCTTCGATGACATCGCTCACACCCAGGCCGCCGTCCAGGTGGAGGCGAGGCGCCCAACGGATCTCGCCGTATGTCGCGCCATCCGCCGCCATGTCCTCGACCAGCTCGGCAGCCGCTCGGCGCAGGGCGGCGGTGGACTGGAGGAGGGAGACGGGGAGATCGAAATAGGACAGCAGTTCGGCCTGGTCGCGGCAGCGGACCGGCGCGACGAGGCGCTGACGGGCCTCGTCCAGGCTGAGGCTGATGCCCACCTCCGCAGCCAGCTCGACGGCAGTCTGCGGGCGCAGCGCGCCATCCAGGTGCTGGTGGAGCTCGGCCTTGGGCAGCCGGCGCAGGGTCTCGACCAGTGCTGTGGGAGCGCTCTCCACCGGGGCATGATAGGAGCCGCGTGATCCGCATCGTCCTGTTCCTGGCCTCCGCCATTCTCCTCGCGCTGCTGTTCGGGGCACGCTCGGCCGACTCGCGGGTAGCCGATCCGATCAGGGTGGACTGGCTCACCGACGAGACGGCTGCGCAGGCCCGAGCGGCGGACGCCGCGCTGGAGGCAGCGGAGACGCTCATGCGCGAGGCCACCGACGAAGCGAGGCGAGGACAGGCCGCCGTTCTCGGCGGCCTCGAGGACCCAGGCGCCGCCATGGATGCCGCGGGACTCGGCTTCGAGGCCGCCGCCACCCCCCTCGCCGACGCGCAGGCCGCGCTCGCCGGGTTGGGCTGGACGCTGCGCGCAATCGACCCCCAGGAATCGTCGCCGCAGCTCGGCCTGCTGCCGGCGGACCTGGTCGCCATCGGGGCGCAGTGGCGCGCCGCGGCGCTGCCCAGCACGGCGCTCACGGACATGCGGCGAGAGGCTGAATCGACGCTGGAGGCGCTGAACGATGGTCTCGCGGCCCTCGAGGCGGACGACCCGTCGGCCGCGTTGGAGGCCATGGACCGCGCCACCGGACACCTCGAGCAGGTGCGCGACGTCAACGCGGAGCTTTCCACGCTCGGGTATTGGGTGGATACCGTGGGCGCCCTGATCGACGCCGCGCGCGGCATCTCCCTCGCCGCTCAGGCGGGTGACGCCGCGGCACTCGCGGCAGCCCAGGCGGCCTACGATGCCGCCGCCACCAACGCGGGCCGCGCGGACCAGGCCCTGACCATCGCCCTGGGCGAGGCCGCGACCGGGATCACCGGCCCCGCGGCGGCCTCGTCGGCCGATGCCCTGCGCGCGGTCAGGGGGGCCCGGGATTGGCTGGCCGGCCTGTCTATACTCCGCTGACCCGTGTGGCGGCAGACGCCGCCCTCGTATCGGTCTGTTTCGAGCACCTACGAGTCAGGAGATGGGATGAGGCTGCGCGCGGAAGCCACGGACCCGGGATCGGTCGAGGCCACCGTTCTCGCCGTCCCCGTGTACAAGGAAGACGACCCGTTCGCGGACGACCTGGCCAACCTGGATGCCGCTGCCGGAGGCGTCATCCGCCGCGCGATCGACTGGGGCCGGTTCAACATCGTCGAGGACTACTTCGCGTTGATCGACGGTGGCGACCTGCCGGTCGAGCACATCCTGCTGGTCAACGGGGTCCGTCGCGGACGGGGCCCATGGCGAGCCCGTCGCACGGCCGGCGTGGCGACCCGCGCCCTGCAGGGCAAGGGAGCCACGCGGATGGCGCTCTGGTTGCGGGACGGCGAGGACGCGGATGGATTCACGGCGGCCGCGGTGGGAGCGGTCGCCGGCACCTATCGGCCGATGAACCTGTACGGGCGCGTCCGTGACACCGAAGCCATGAAACGCAACGTGGAGGAGGTCGTGATCCTGGGTGCGGACCAGGCCGTGCTCGACCGGGCCGCGACCCTTGCCGACGGCGTCGCGTGGTGCCGCGACTTGTCGAACCGCGCTGCCAATGACCTGTATCCGGAGAAGATGGCCGAGGAGGCCCGGGCCCTGGAGGCCGATGGCTGCACGGTCGAGGTCCTCCACGTCCCCGAGATGCGGCAGCTCGGCATGAACGCACTGCTGGGCGTGGGCCAGGGTGGGGAGCACCCGCCGTGCCTGATTGCGATCAAGCTCCCAGGCTGGGATCGCGGCGGCGACCGCCGGTTGGCGCTGGTGGGCAAAGGGGTGTGCTTCGACTCGGGCGGCCTGAGCATCAAGGGCGCCGACCGGATGGACGAGATGAAGCACGACAAGTCCGGCGCGGCCGCGGTCATTGCCGCCGCCCGCACCCTGGCCCGCCTGGCCCCCGACGCGCCGGTCATGGCCGTCGCGCCCATGGTCGAGAACATGCCGGGGGGCCGGGCGCAGCGACCGGGCGACGTCGTGAAGGCCATGAACGGCAAGACCATCGAGGTCACCAACACCGATGCCGAAGGCCGCCTGATCCTGGCCGATGCCCTGGCCTGGGCCGAGACCCAGGGCGCCAGCCACCTGGTCGACGTCGCGACCTTGACCGGGGTCGCGGCCATGGCGTTCGGCGAGCTCATCAGCGCCTACTTCGCCAAGCCACGCTCGTGGGGCGACCAGGTGCGCGCCGCGGCCGACGCGACCGGGGAGTGGGTATGGGAGATGCCGCTGGCCACCGAGTACCGGACCCAGCTCGAAACGCCGTACGCGGATATGGTCAACAGCGGTTCACGAGATGGATCGCTGATCAAGAGCGCGCTTTTCATCTCCGAGTTCACGACCCGCCCATGGGTCCACCTGGACGTGGCGGGGACGGCCTGGATGAGCACGGACAAGGCCACGTTCCCCAAGGGCGCCGTGGGCGTCGCGGTGACGACCCTCGTCCGGCTGGGGCTCGACTTCGCGGCCGGGGAGAAGGTCGAGTAGCGGTGCCCGTGCCGGCCGTCGCCGCGGCCGTTTTCGGCGTCCTTGGGATCGCCGCCGAACGACTCGCGAGCGTCTGGCCGGCGGTTGAAGCTCGCCGGCGACGTCCGAGCTGGCGGACGCTGGGCTTGGGCCTTGTTTCGGGGGGCGCGGCCTACGGATTGGTGACCGTCGCGCATCTTCCTCCATGGGCCGTCCTGGTCCACCTGGTGATGCTCGGCCTGATGGTCGGCCTGGTGGCGACCGACCTCGAACAACGCCGCCTGCCTCACCTGCTGCTTGACCCCCTGATCGTGGTCGCGGTCGGCTACGCATTCGTCAACCCGGCCCTCGAAACCCTGGCCGCCTTCGCCGGGGCGGCCGCCGCGGTGGTCTTCCTCGGGATCCTGACCCTGATCATTCGGGGCGGGATGGCGCTCGGGGACCTGTACCTGGCCGTGCCCATCGGTCTGACCCTCGGCTGGCCGCTGGTGTGGAGCGGCCTGTTCACCGGGGCGCTGCTGGCCGCGGCGGTCAGCCTGTTTCTGGTCGTGACCGGTCGAGTCGGCCTGCGTTCGTACATCGCATTCGGTCCGTACCTCGTGGCCGGCTACGTCCTGACTCTGCTTCGCGAGGCCTCTTTGCTGGCCCCATCGGCCGCGGCCGCCCTGCCATTCTGAGCCGATCGGCCTATTCGACCGATCTCACAACGGCTGGTACCCTGTCGCCCGATGCATCCGGCTATGCAGCGGCGGCGTCGGCAGTTGCTGACCCGCCGAGGCGCTCGGCGTGGGTCTCAACACCGAGGGCTGCTCCTGGCTTTCCTCGTCGTATTCGGGCTCTTCGGAGTCCTGATCGGCGGCTCGGTGCTTGGCGCGGGGGCGGGCGCGCTGTTCGCCTACAACTACTTCGCGACCGGCCTGCCCGACCCGCACCTCCTGGATGAGGTGCCGCTGCCGCAGTCCAGCCTCGTGTACGACCGCACCGGCGCCGTCCTGCTGGCTCGTTTCGAATGTCAGAACCGCGAATCGGTGCGATTCGACGAGATCCCCGGCGTCATCGTGGACGCCACGGTGGCGAGCGAGGACCAGACGTTCTGGACCAACAACGGGGTGGACGTCCAGGCTGTCGCCCGCGCCGCGTACGCCAACCTGCAGGCCGGGTCGATCGTCCAGGGCGCATCGACCATCACCCAGCAGGTGATCAAGTACGCCGGTTCCATCGTGCTGGCCCAGGAGCAGGTGGGCGACGCCATCGCCCTGCCCAGCATCGCCCCCCTGGGCGACATCGCGGGCGGCGACGGCAATATCGAGGACGACGTCTGCCCGCCGCCGCAGCTGACCTTCCTCGAAGGCCGCGGGTTCGAGGACAAGATCCGCGAGCAGATCATGTCCATGCAGGTCACCGCGGCGTACCCGGGCCGCGAGGGCAAGGAGCTCATCCTGGCGACCTACCTGAACCTGATCTTCTACGGGAATGGCTCGTACGGGATCAAGGCCGCGGCCGCCAACTACTTCGGGGTCACCGATCTGTCCCAGATGACGCTGGCCCAGGCCGCCTTCCTGTCGGCCCTCCCGCAGCGTCCCAGCGCACTGGACCCCTACCAGAACGGAGGCGGCCCCCCGGGCTCCCCCGAAGCGGCCGCGGATGCCATGCGGGAGCGCGACGGCGTGCTGTTCAACATGCTCGGCGAGGGCTACATCACCCTGGATGAGTACGAGACCGCCACAACCACCACCTGGGAGGAGATGAATCCCAGCCGGGTCGTCCACCCGCTGCTCGAGCCGCATTTCACGTTCCGCGTCCAGAGGGAGATGGTCAACATCCTGGCCTCGCTCGGCGTGCCTGACCCGGAGCAGGCGGTCCGCACCGGCGGATACCACGTCATCACCACCCTCGACTACCCGCTGCAGCAGGTCGCCCGGTCGGAGGTCGTGCGCTGGGTCGCGGCATTGGGCGACAAGAACGTCCACAACGGGGCGCTGGTGGCGATCGACTCGGCCACCGGAGAAATCGTCGCCTACATCGGCAGCGTGGACTACTACAACCAGGAGGATCCGCTCGTCCAGGGCCAGTTCGACGTGGCCGGTCTGGCCCGTAGGCAGCCGGGATCGGCCTGGAAGCCCATCGTCTACACCTCCGCCTTCCAGGCTCGCCAGGCGACGGTGTCAACCATGTTCGTGGACGCGCTGACCAACTTCGGGAACGAGCAATTCCCCTACCTGCCGACCAACGCCGACGTCCAGGAGCATGGCCCGCTCTTGGCCATGGACGCCCTGCGCTACTCCCTGAACGTGCCCTCAGTCCAGATGCAGGGTCTGGTGGGTCCGGATATCACCGCGCACTTCGCCGAGTCCCTGGGCATCGCCAGCTACGACTACATCATGGCCCAGGATCCAGGCCTTTCCCTGGGCCTGGGGACCGTGCCCGTCAACCTCACCACCTTCACCCAGGGATACAGCGTCTTCGCCCAGCAGGGTCGTCTTCACCCGGCCACGGCCGTCATCGAGATTCGTGACCGCGATGGCCAGGTGGTCTACACCCGTGCGGCCAACGGGCCGGCCGAGACCACCCCGTTGTCCCCGGCCGAGGCCTACCTGACCCACTGGATCATCGAGGGCAACACGAACCCGGCCACCAACCTGCTGTGGGGTCCTCGCGCCCGCATCACCGATCCCAGCGGCGTGCGGCGACACGCCGGGTTCAAGACCGGAACCACGGACGACTTCAAGGACGTGTCCGGCCTCGGCTACATCCCCGGCAGCCTGACGGTCGGGGTCTGGATGGGCAACGCCGGCGGGGAGCCCATGTCCAACGCGCTCGGGCAGGGACTGTTCTCGGCGGACGGCCCGCTGTACCTGTGGCACGACTTCATGGAACTGGCCGTCAATCAGCCATGGGACTGGAACGGGCACCAGCCGGTCCCCAACCTCGACTTCGCCCAGCCCGCAGGCGTGCAGATGTCCGCGGTGTGCCGGTTCAGTGGCATGAGCCCGGGCGGGGGCTGCGGCCAGACGATCCAGATCCCGTTCCTGGAAGGCACGCTGCCGCCGGTCGACAACGTCCACCACACGGACCAGTGGCATCCCAACGGGTGCTTCGACATCGTCCAGTACGTCCAGCAGGCCGGACGGCCGCCCCGATGGGTGGCGGCGGCAGCGGCCTGGGCAGACAAGTTGAACAATGGGCGGCAGGCCAGGAGTGGGAGCCAATACAACATTGCCCCGCTGCACGGCACCGGCGGATTTGGCGGCCCCATCTGCGGCGAGCTGATGGCGACGCCGACGCCGAGCCCGTCGCCGCCCGGCTGCCGCGGCAACCAGAGCTGCCCGCCAGCGCCGAGCTGCCCGCCGCAACCGTTGCCGTGCGTCACCCCGGCGGCAGCGGTCGACTCGCCTCTCGCATCCGGAGGGCCGGTCTCGGCCGGGTTCCTGGTGCCGATCTTCGCGCTCCCACTCATCCTGGGCGCCGTGCCCTACCTGGTGCGCCTGGTCAGGCGCCGCCGCTGATCGACGCCGCACGGCGTGGCTCGATCCGTCCTGACCCTGATCCTGGCTGGCGGTGAAGGGGAGCGCCTCTCGATCCTGTCGCAGGTCCGAGCCAAGCCCGGCGTCCCGTTCGGGGGGAAGTATCGGATCATCGACTTCACCCTTTCGAACGTGGTGAACTCGGGCCTGACCGATGTCGGGATCCTGACCCAGTACGCGCCCCGCTCGCTCATCGACCACATCGGGGTGGGGCGGCCGTGGGACCTCGACCGCAGCCACGGCGGGGTGACCCTCCTCCAGCCATTCCTTGGCCGCGGTCGAAACCGCGACTGGTATCGCGGCACCGCCGACGCCGTGCTCCAGAACCTGGACTTCATCGCGGACCGAGACCCGGAGCTGGTGCTGGTCCTGGCCGGAGACCACGTCTACAAGATGGACTACCGGCCGTTCGTGGCGCTCCACCGCGCCCGCGACGCCGACCTGACGGTGGCGGTCCGAACCGTGCCCATGGCAGAGGCGAATCGGTTCGGCATTCTCGAGCTTGGAGATGCCGGGCGAGTCACCCGCTTCGTGGAAAAGCCGGCCCGGCCCACGTCCAACCTGGTCAGCATGGGTGTGTACGCATTCAGCTGGCCACTCCTGCGCGAAGTGCTGTCGGCCGAGCGGCTGGACTTCGGCCGCGACGTCCTGCCCGCCATGGTCGCGTCGGGCCGAGTCGTGCACGGCTACGAGTACCGCGGCTACTGGCAGGACATCGGCACCGTTGACGCGTACTGGCAGGCGAGCATGGATCTGCTGGCTGACAATCCCCCGATCGACCTGTACGAGACCGGCTGGCTGATCTACACCAAGAGCGAGGAACGGGCACCGGCCCGCATCGGCTCCCAGGCCTCGGTGTCGCGCAGCATGATCAGCCACGGCTGCGTGGTGGAAGGCACGGTCGACCACAGCATCCTGTCGCCGGGCGTGCGCGTGGGCCTCGGCGCGGTGGTCCGCGACTCGATCGTAATGTTCGACTCCGAGATCGGCGAGGGAGCCGTCATCGACCGTGCCATCCTCGACAAGGAATGCGTGGTCGGGGCGTATGCGCGAGTTGGGGAAGGACAGGTGCTTCGACCCAATCGAAGCGAGCCGGAGCGCCTGTTCAGCGGCCTGACCCTGGTCGGCAAGAAGGCTCGCGTGCCGGCCCGGACCCGGATCGGCCGCAACTGCCGGATCGATCCGTACGTCATCGAGTCTGACTTCCCGCGGCGCCGGGTGGCGTCCGGGGACACGGTGGTGCACGCTGGCTGACACGCCCGGGCCCGAGGCGAGCACCGCGGAGCCTGTGCCGCCCATCGATGCCTGGCTGGAGGAGCTCGGGCTGGCGGTGGTCGGCCGCGGCGCCGCGCCACTCGGGCTCGCCTTGAGCCGTGACGTCATCCTCGACGGGGAGCGGCGATTCGACCTGCGGGTCACGATCGCGTGGGCCGCCGGCATGGGGCTGCACCTGTGGGCCTACTACGGGCCCGACGCCATGGAGCTCCCACGCCGGACGCTGCTCCGCCTTTTGGGCGCCAACGCCGAGTACCCGTTCGTGAAGTTCGCCGTGACCGAGGAGGATCGCCCGATGCTCATCGCCGAGCTGCCACCCGGCGCGGTGGACCGTGATGAGCTGGGCCGTGCGCTGGCGCGCATGACAGTAGTCGCCGATCGGCTGCTCGAGGAGACCGCGCCGGCGATCGCGGACCGGGGCCGGCTCCCGGACTGGGGCGGACGCACCGGTCGCAACGCTGAGCTGCTGGAACGATTCCGGGCCGAGGTCGAGTCCGCGATGCCGGACTGGCAGCCACCTCCGGCCCCGTCCCGATGAGGCCTCGCGCGTCCCGTCGGCTGACGGTCGCCGGCATGGTGGCCGCGGTGGTGGCCGCCGGCATGGCCGGCATTTCGCTCCCCGTTGGGCCGGCGGCGGCCGCCGAGTATGAGATGGCGACCCAGGCCACCTACACCGTCGAACCAGAGTCTGAAAAGATCGTGGTGATCGTGAAGGTCGCCTTCACCAACACCTACGCCGCGCCGTCGGGCCAGGTCAGTGTCTTCAGCGAGATCCGGCTGGCGATCCACGACCACGCGGCGTCTGTCACGGCCGGCGACGGGAGCGGGGCGCTGAACGTCTCCACCGCGGTCAGCGAGGGCGTGAACGTGGCCACCATCGTGCTGCGGGCTCCGGTCGAGTACGCGAAGACGGCGACCGTGGAGTTGGCCTACGAGCTTCGCGATGGCAACGACCCCGCGATCCGGGTAGGGGATCACCTGGTGAGCTTCGCGGCATGGGGATTCGGGACACAAAGTGCGGTCAGTGTTGACCTGCCTGCCGATTTCGAGGTTCGCGTCGACGGCGATCCCATGCAAGCCCACGACGAGGCGGACCGGGCAGTACTCGAAAGCGGGCCGATCGACGATCCGACCCGGTGGCTGGCCCACATCGGAGCGACCCGCGACCCGGTGTACGAGACCCTGCAACAGGCGGTGGCCCTGACCGGCGGCACGGCTGACCTACAGGTCCGCCACTGGGCTGACGACCCCGAATGGGGCGCTGCGACCGTGGCCCTGCTGGTCGAGGCGCTTCCGCGGCTGGAGGCCGTTTTCGGGCTTCCGTACCCGGGCCAGGGTCCGCTGGTGGTGACCGAGTCGGTGACCGGCGTCGGGCTGGACTCGGAGCTGGTCGACGGCGAGGTGGCGGTCGGGTTCACGGAGCCGCCCTTCACCCTGCTCCACCAGGTGGCCCACGTGTGGGCCAACGATGCGCTGGCCAGCGACCGATGGATCCTGGAGGGGCTGGCGTCGTGGGCGGCCGGACGGGTTTCAACCGAGCTCGAGCTCGAGCTGCCCTACGACCCGGTCGCGGTGGCCGCCGACCTCCAGGACGAGGCGTTCCCACTGGCCGAGTGGAGTGCCGAAGATCGCTCGGCCGAGGGCGACGGGTGGGGGTATGCGAGGGCCTGGTCACTGACCGATGCCGCGGCGCAGATGGCCGGCGAGGACGACTTCCGATTGGCGCTGCGCCGGATGGCCTCCGGGCTGGATGGTTACGATCCGGTGACCGCCGAAGCAGCGGGTTCGCCAGCCGCGCCTGGCGCGGGGGCGGTGGACTCTCGCGGCTACCTCGACCACCTCGATGCGGTCACCGACGAGCCCGTGGTCGCCGCGCTGGCCCCAGCCGTCCTGGGCGCGGGTGCCGAGGCCGAGTTGAGCGCCCGCGAGGCGGCGCGCACCGCCTTCGACGCCCTGTTGGAAGCCGCAGCGGACTGGGGGGACCCCGATCCGGTGCGAGAAGCGATGGTCGAATGGCGCTTCGCCGACGCGCAGGCCGAGATCGCGGCGGCCGGGGAGTGGCTCGTCGAGCGCAACCGGCTACTGGCCGAGATCGAGGACGCGGACCTGGCCGCCCCGGACCGGCTCGCCGCCGCGTATCGGACGCATGGGGGCGGGACCCTGGCCTGGGCCGAGATCGATGCCGAGCGGGCAATCGTGACCGCGCATGCACAGGCAGCATCGCGGATCGCCGAGGGCCTGGACCCCTTCGCGCGCGCCGGCATGCTGATCGGCCCCGGCCCCGAGGAACGCCTGGCCGCCGCCGCCACCGCGTTCGCCGCCGGCGACCTCCGGGCGGCGGCGGATCGGCTGGCCAGCCTGAACCAGGACCTCAACACCGCCACTGCCGCCGGCCTGGTCCGGATCCTGGGCCTGATCGTCGCCGCCGGTTCGGCGGCGGTCGTGCTGTCGGTCGCCATCCGTCGACGCCGGGTAGCCACCGACTACACTCCCGACCCATGACCGGCGAGGACGTGGTCCAGCGGTTCGAGGCGGCGGATGACGTGTTGACTGGACAGACCGCCGACGTCTATTTCGAGCGCGCCCGCGCCATCCTCCGCGCCGAGCATCTCGACCCGGTGGTGGTAATGGAGGTCTTCGCGCGGGACGGGGGGATCCTGTGTGGCGCCGCCGAGGTCCATGCTTTTCTCCGTCGCGTGCTGGGCCCCGGCAACGGCCACGACCCGGCTCCGGTGCTCGAGTCCCTGTCGGACGGCGACCGGTTCGAGCCCAAGGAGGTCGTCATGCGGATCGAGGCCCGCTACTCGGCCTACGGCCTGTATGAGACGGCGGTGCTGGGCACCCTGGCCCAATCCTCCGGCTGGGCCACCGCGGCCCGGGTGGTCGTGGAGGCGGCGGCCCCGATCCCGGTCGTCGGATTCGGGGCGCGCCACGTCCATCCCAGCGTGGCCGACCAGATGGACTACGCCAGCGTGGTCGGCGGCTGCATCGGTGCTTCCACGCCGGCTGGCGCGCGACTGGCGGGCCTGTCACCGACCGGCACCATGCCCCACGCCCTGGTCCTCATCTTCGGAGACACGGTTCGGGCCGCGGAAGCCTTCGACCGCCACATCGATCCGGAGGTCCCGCGCATTGTCCTGGTCGACACCTTCAAGGACGAAGCCGAGGAGTCGCTCCGCGTGGCCGAGGCCCTTGGGGAGCGGCTGTGGGGCGTCCGGCTCGACACGCCCTCCGAGCGCGGCCGCGTCACGCCGGACCTCGTCAAGGAGGTCCGGGCCCGCCTCGACCTGGCCGGCCACCAGCACGTCAAGATCGTGGTGTCGGGCGGGTTGGACGCCGAGCGCATCGGTCAGTTCAAGGCAGCCGAGGCGCCGGTCGACTCCTTCGCGGTGGGCTCCGCCATCGCTGACGCCAGCCCCATCGACTTCACCGGCGACCTCAAGGAGATCGACGGCCGGCCGATTGCCAAGCGCGGGCGGATCCCGGGCCGGACGGCCAACCCCCGCCTGCAGCGCCTCGACCTGGCCGGTTAGCCCCGCCCCTGCCGCCGCGCCAGCCAGTAGATCCCGACCAGCGACTTCGCATCGTTAATCGTCCCGTCGGCGACGGCGGCCAGCGCCTGATCAAGGGTCAGCCACACGAGCTCGAGCGATTCGTCCTCCGGGCCGGCGACGCTGACCGGGTGCAGGTCGGTGGCCAGCCACAGGGTCAGGAACTCGGTGCAGAAGCCGGGGGCGGTCCAGAACCCGGGCCCCGGCTCCCAGGTCGCCGCCGCCAGGCCGCATTCCTCGGCCAGCTCCCGCTCGGCGGTGCGCCGCGGAGCTTCGTCCGGGTCCCGCGTGCCGGCGGGGAGCTCGAGGGTCAGGCCTCCCGCCGCCTGGCGCCATTGTCGGACCGCCGCCAACCGCTCACCGTCCCAGGCCAGGATGGCCACCGCCCCTGGATGCTCGATGATCTCGCGCTGCGCGGGCCGGCCATCGGCCATGGCCACGTCGTCGACCCGCACCTTCAGCAGCCGGCCCTCGAACACCCGCCGCGTGCGCAGGGTCCGCTCCTCCATGGGCCGATCTTGCCACGCCGGCCCGACGAAATGGCCGCTTCCGGACCACCGGCCGCGCCCTGCTAGCATCGGTCCGGTGATTACGGTTGAAGGTCTGGAGCGACGATTCGGGGTCGTCACCGCGCTGCGGGACGTGTCCTTCACGGTGCCCGCGGGCCAGATCTACGGGCTGCTGGGCCCCAATGGCGCGGGCAAGACGACCACGGTCCGGATCCTGGCCGGCCTGATCGCGCCCAGCGCCGGCAGGGTGCGCGTGGTGGACCTCGAGCTCGGTCGCGACAACCCGCAGATCCGATCCCTGACCGGGATCCTGACCGAGAGCCCCGGCCTCCACGACCGGCTGACCGCGCGCCAGAACCTGACGTATTACGCGCGCCTATACGGCTTGACCGATGCCGCCCTGCGCGTGGCGGTGGACCGCTACCTGGCCGTGGTCGGCTTGACCGATGCCGCCGACCGGCGGGTCGGCGGCTACTCCAAGGGCATGCGCCAACGGGTGGCGATCGCCCGGGCCCTGCTCCACGAGCCGCGGGTGATCTACCTTGACGAGCCAACCAGCGCGCTGGACCCTGAGGCCGCCAAGTCGATTCGCGAGCTGGTCGTCACCCTGCGCGACGAGGGACGCTCGATCGTC
Source organism: Chloroflexota bacterium (assembly GCA_038040195.1). Lineage (NCBI taxonomy): Bacteria > Bacillati > Chloroflexota > Chloroflexota bacterium. The sequence continues at coordinate 102,524 of JBBPIR010000004.1, forward strand.
CTGTGCACCCACAACCTGGACGAGGCGGAACGGGTGTGTGATCGGATCGGGATCTTGAACGGGCGGTTGCTGGCCGAGGGGACGCCCGCGGAGCTGCGCCGCCGCGGCCGGGCCGCGGCCACCCGGGTCGCGCTGGACGGTGGCTCGGTTGACGGCTCGGTCCTGGCGGCTGCACTCGGTTCGCTGCCCTACGTCCGGAACGCGCGGGCCGAGGGCGGCGACCTGTGGGTGGAGCTCGCCGAACCCCGGCGCGACACACCGGAGCTGGTGCGTGAGCTGGTGACCCGCGGGGCTCGGGTCCTGGCGGTGGCCGAGGACGTCGCCAGCCTGGAGCAGGTCTACCTGGAGCTGGTCGGCGAGCGGGGCGAACGCGACCCGGAGGGCGCTCGTGCGGCTTAGCCTGGTGGCCACCGTCTTCGGCAAGGAGTGGCGCGAGATCGGGTCCAACCGGCTGCTGCTGGCTGCCGTCGCCGCCCCGGCCGTCATCTTCGCCGCTATTCCGATCGCCATCGTGGGCTTCATCGAGGTCAACGACCTGGATGTGAACCAGCTGGGCCAGATCGCGGTCATGCTCGCCGCCTTCCCCGACCTGCCGCCCACGCTGGCGGCCCAGGGCTTCATCGTCACCAACTTCATGGCCTACTTCCTGCTCATCCCGGCCATGGTGCCCATCGCGATTGCCTCGCAATCGGTCATCGGTGAGCGGCAGGCGCGATCCCTGGAGCCGCAGCTCGCCACCCCGATCGAGGTCTCTGAGCTGCTCGCCGGCAAGACCATCGCGGCCGCCTTGCCGGCCGTCCTCGCCACCTGGGCGGTGTGGGTTGCCTACGGCCTCATCAACGGGGCGATTGCCGACCCGCGCCTGCTGCGGATGGTGTTCAGTCCGCAGTGGATGGTGGCCATGGCCACCCTCGTCCCGCTCATCTGCGTGCTGTCGGTCCTGCTGGGCGTCATCGTCAGCTCGCGGGTCAGCGACCCCCGGACCGCCCAGCAGTTCGGCGCCTTCGTGGTCCTGCCCATCATCGCCATCGCGGTGGCCCAGTTCCTGGGAGGGCAGGCAACCTTCACCATGAGCCAGGTCCTCGTCGGCGACCTGGTGGTCACGGGCCTGATCGGGGCCCTTTTGATCATCGGCTCATGGGCCTTTGACCGGGAGGAGATTCTCACCCGCCTCGGCTGACCCGCCCCTTGTCGTGGACTACACTCGTCAGCCGCGGTGGCCTTAGCTCAACTGGTAGAGCATCGGATTGTGGCTCCGAAGGTTACGGGTTCAAGCCCCGTAGGCCACCCCACATCGAGGAGGGTGTCATGACCCCTGCAACGCCCGGGCCACAGACCCCGCCCCCGGGCTGGGCCGCTCCGCCCGAGGCCCCCGCCGGGCCCGCCCAGGGTCTCCGGTACGCCGGCTTCTGGGTCCGGTTCGTGGCCTTCATCCTGGACGCCATCGTCTTGGCTGTGCTCACGGCGGCGTTGGCGCCGCTCATCGGCGGCGGCGGCGGCATGGTCGACTTCGAGAACGGCGTATACAACGTCAACTACGGCGCCAACGCCATCGTCCTCCTCATCGACCTCGTCTATTTCGTTGGCTTCTGGACCTGGCGTGGCCAGAGCCCGGGCATGATCCCGTTCAACATGCGGATCGTGCTGGCCGCCGACGGCGGTAAGGTCGACGTCGTCCGCGCGCTGCTCCGCTACGTCGGGCTGCTCATCAGCATCGCGGTCCTGTTCCTGGGCGTGATCTGGGTGGCATTCGACCGCCGCAAGCAGGGTTGGCACGACAAGATCGCGGGAACCGTGGTCGTGCGCCCCACCTGAACCGCGGTCCGGCGACAGTCCGGGCCTGGCGACCTGATGGTCCCGGCCCGGGCCGGGACGACCGCGCTACAGACCTCGGCTTCGGGTCACCGTAGCCTCCTGGTACGTCCGTCGCGAATGGCGGACCGATCCAGGGGGTGCCTATCGCATGCGCTCAGCGCCCAATGCGCCTCGGCGTCAACCGAACGTCCTCCTTCGCGCCACCGGGCTGGCGGGCACGGCCCTCATGGCTGCTGCGCTCCTGGTCTGGTCGGGTCCTGCGACCGCCAGCGGCTGGAACCAGGCGACGGCCGAGGCGACGCTGTGGCAGCTCCTGAACGGCACTCGAGCCAACAACGGGCTCAATGTGCTGGTCCAGCACGGGACCCTGGTCTCGATCGCACGCTGGCGCAGCCAGGACATGATCCAGCGCAGCTACTTCGACCATACCGTCCTGGGCACCGGATATCAGGTGTACCACTGGTATGACCTCAACGGGCTGAGCTATTCCCTGGGCGGCGAGAACATCGCCTGGAACAACGGCTACTCGGATGCCGACTCGCCTGTGGCCGCGCACAACGGTTTCATGAACTCCCCCGGCCATCGCGCCAATATCCTGGGTGGCAGCTGGACCCATGGTGGCGTCGGCGCATGGGCTGCTGACAACGTGCAGTTCCTCGGATCCCTCCGCAGCCCGCGGGTGTACACCGAGCTCTTCATGGCCGCCGCCGGCTCGGCTCCTCCCCCTCCGCCGCCGTCAGGCGGGGGCGGTGGCGGCGGTGGCGGTGGCGGTGGTGGTGGTGGTGGCGGAGGCGGCGTTGCCTACCAGCCGGCCCCGGCACCCACGCTCCCTCCCCGCATCGTGCCGGCCCCTGTGCGCCCTACTTCGGCTGAACCCCTCGACGGGAGCGGCAGCCTGGTTCATGTGGCGTCGCTGAACGTCCCGAACCGGGCCTTGGCCGGCCTCGACACCCGCGGCGCGCCGATCCAGCCACCGGCCGTCGCCAGTCTGCGGGTCGAGGCCGCTGGTCCCGCCGACCAGGGCGTGTTCGAGACGCTCCTGGGAGCCTTAATCGGGTTCGTCTTCGGCTGACCCGCTCCCCGGCTCGCCCCTGGCCGTATCCTGTCGCCCGATGACGGCCATCCTGGAGGCCCAAGACCTCGTCAAGCGCTACCCGGTCGGGGATGGCCAGGTGGACGCCCTGCGCGGAGTCAGCCTGGCGGTGGAGCGCGGAGAGTTCGTGGCCATCATGGGAGCCTCCGGATCGGGCAAATCCACCCTCCTCCACCTGCTCGGTGGCCTCGACAAGCCCACCGCGGGCCAGGTTGTCATCGACGGCGTGAACATCAGCACCCTCGACGATGAGCAGGCGACGCTGACCCGGCGCGACAAGACCGGCTTCGTGTTCCAGTTCTTCAACCTCATCCCGCTGCTGACGGTGCGGGAAAACGTGGCCCTCCCGTTCCTGATCGGCGGAGAGTCGGTGCATGAGCGCCGCCAGCGCGTGGATGAGCTGCTGGCCATGGTTGGCCTGGAAGGCAAGGCCGATCACGCGCCCGACCAGCTGTCGGCCGGGGAGCAGCAACGAGTGGCCCTGGCCCGTGCGCTGGCTACCGAGCCGGCCCTCCTGCTGGCGGACGAACCAACGGGCAACCTGGATTACACGAGCGGAGGCGAGATCCTCGATCTGCTCTGGCGCTCCTGCGTTCAGCTGGGCCAGACCATCGTGCTGGTGACCCACGAAGCTCGCGCGGCGGCGTATGCGGACCGCGTACTGGTGGTGCGTGACGGGCAGATCCTGGATCAGATCGAGCTGGGGCGCCGGCCTGACCACGACCCGGGTGAGCTCCTGACCCGCCTGGCCCTGCTCGGCCTCTGAGCGAATCCGAGCCGACGAGCGCATGCGCCTGTCCGCCATCGCCTGGAGGAGCCTGACCGCCCGACCGGCGCGAACCGCGCTCACTGGCATGGGCGTCGCGCTCGGCGTGGCGCTCGTGGCCGGCACCCTCCTGACGGCCGATGCGGCCACCCGGGCCGTTGCGGAGGCCGCCCGGGACCTGTACGGCGAGGCGGACCTGCGGGTCCGCGCGTTCGACGACGACGGCCTGCGCGCCGGGTCGGTGGAGGCCATTCGGGTCATCCCCGGGGTGGCCATCAGCGCTCCGCTGGCCGAGCGTCGCCTGACCCTGTCCACCCAACCGGGCCCCGATGAGCAGGTCTTCACCCTTTCGGCGGTGGGGGTCGACCCGGTGGCCGAGGCAGCCCTCGGCCGTCCCAGCCTCACGGCCGGCGTGCCCCTGGACGCCGACCGCCCCAACGGTGCCCTGGTGGCCGCACAGTGGGCCGCCGATCACCGCCTCGGCCTGGGCGACGAGCTGCTCCTGACCGGCGCCCGGCTCGACACGCCGCCCCTCACCATCGTCGGCCTGCTCGCCAACAGCGGCTTCGGGGCGCAGGCCGGGGGATCGGTCCTCCTGGTTGCCCGAGACACGCTGAACGCCGCCTTCGAGGTCATATCACCGGTCACGGCGGTGGACGTGGCTGTCGCCGAGGGCCGGATGTCCGAGGTCGAAGCGGGGCTGGATCGGAATCTGACGGAGCCGTTCGTGGTCGAGACGGTCGCGGACGCCGAGGCTGCCTTCGAGCGCGCGCAGGCCGGGTTTGCGGGCATCGCCTTCCTGCTCGGTTTGGTGGCGCTGAGCGCCGGGGCCTTCCTGGTGGCCAACACGCTGGCCATGACCCTGTCAGAGCGAACCCGCGAGATCGGCCTGTTGCGAGCCGCGGGAACCACGGGTCGTCAGGTGCGCGGCCTCGTCATCCGCCAGGGCCTGGCGCTGGGGCTGTTCGGATCCGCCCTGGGGCTGCCCATCGGGGTCGGGATCGGAGCGCTCCTGGTCAACGCTGTTGCCGCGACACGAGCCGCACTCGTGGTTGACCTGGCCCTGAACCCGGCCGTGCTCGCGTTCGCGTTCGGGCTAGGGATGGCCGTCACGCTGCTGGCGGCCTGGGTCCCCGCCGCGGAAGCGGCTCGAGTCAGCCCGCTCGAGGCCCTCCGCCCCACCCACCGCCCAGGTCGCAGCCTCTGGATCAGGCTGCGCTGGATCGTCGCCGCTGAGCTGGTCGTGGTGGCTGCCGGTTTCGTCCTCTATCCACTCGAACGTGGCGCGCCACCGTTCCTGGCCACGCTGCTGGCCGTTGGGGTGCTGATCGGCGGAGCGGTCGCGACGGCGTTCATGCTGGAACCGCTGGGGAGGCTGGTCGGGGCACCGTTCGAGCGCCTGTTCGGCGCCCAGGGGTTGCTGGGACGCGCCAATCTGGGCCGGCACCGGGCGCGGACGGGGCTGAGCGTGGCGGCCCTGACGGTGGCCCTTGCGGCGGTGGTCACCCTCGGCACGACGGCCGCCTCGGCCCGTGGGACGGCGGAGCGTTGGGTTCAGTCCATCCTCCCCGGCGGACACGCCATCCGGCTCACCATCCCGTCGTCCATCGACTTCCTCCAGGACACGATCGCGTCCACCCCCGGGACGTTCTCGGCCAGCCCGGTCCCCGAGTTCGGTGTTGTGGTCACCACCCCGGATGGTGACCACGAGGCAGGCGTCGCCGGGATCGATCCGTCGGTCTGGCAGGACGCCGGTGCCCTGATCGTGGTGGAGGCGGACCGGGCCGCGGCGTTCGAGGCCCTCCGCGCCGGCGGAGCGGTTCTCCTCCCCGAGTCATTCGCCGCGCAGGCGGGCTTGGGCACCGGGGATCGGATCCACCTCGCCATCCCGGGTGGCCCCGCCACCGATCTGACGGTGGCCGGGCTGGTCGCCTACTCGCTACCCGGCCGATCGGGCGAGGGGGCGCTCCTCATCAGCTTGGCGGATGCGCGCACCACGTTCGGCGCCGAGCTGGCGACCATCTGGGCCATGGTTCCCCAGCCCGCGATTGGCGAGGCAGCTTATAGAGTGTTGGTGGCCGAAAAGGCCGCCGAGCTGGCCGGCGAAGCGCTGACGGCGAACGTGCTGGCCGAACAACTGTCGCGCTCATTGGATCGGCTGCTCGGGCTGTTCGACGCCCTGGCCTTGCTGGCCGTGGTCATCGGCGGATTGGGCATCGTCAACACCCTGACCCTGGGCGTGTCCGAGCGGACGCGGGAGATTGCCGTGCTCCGGGCCCACGGCATGACCGTGGGCCAGGTCGAAGGCATGGTCGTGACCGAGGCTGCGATCATGGGCACGGTGGGCGGCCTCGTGGCCGCCGTCGCGGGTGTCGCCGTCACCGGCCTGCTCGTCACTCTCGCTCCCCGAGATTTCGCGGCCGGGCTGGTCATCCCCTGGCCGCTCGTGATCGCGGTGGTCCTGCTCGGATTGGGCGTCGCCTGCCTGGCCGGGCTGTACCCGGCGCGACTGGCCGGCAATCGGCCAGTCCTGGCCAGCCTGAAGCACTTCGAGTAGGAGATAGACCGATGACCGAGCGCACCTGGGAGGCCTCCGCGGGCCGGACGTTCATCGGTCGATTGGAGAAGGGGAGCGACCTCGTCGCCGAGATCGAGCGGATCTGCACCGATCGGGCCGTCTCGGCTGCGTGGGTCAGCGTCATCGGCGCGGTGCAGCGCGCGGCGTTCGCGTACTACCACCAGAGTGACTTGAGGTATCTCGAGCTGTCCTCCGACACGCACCACGAGATCGTGGGCTTCATCGGCAACGTCAGCCTGCGCGACGGCAAGCCATTCCTCCACGCTCACGCCACCTTCGCCGATGAGCACGGGGCCTGCGTGGGCGGGCACCTGCTGCGGGGGATCGAGGTCTTCGTGGCCGAGTTCGAGATCCGCGAGACGCTCGGCGTGGATCTCGTCCGGACCTACGACGAGGAGTTCGGCCTGGCGCTGTGGTGAGCGGGCGCCGGTACAATCGGGCCTGGCGCCGGTAGCTCAGTGGATAGAGCGGGTGGCTTCGGACCACCAGGCCGCGGGTTCGAATCCTGCCCGGCGCGCCATCTCGAGGCCCCCCCATGAACGCCTCCCGTCCCCGCCGACGTGCGTCACGCGTCTGGAGTCTGCTGCTGCGCCTGGAATATGCCTGGCTCCGCCTCACCGATCCGCTGATTCGCACCGCCTGGCGCGGTGGTGGCATGGGGATCACCGTCGACCTCCGCGTCCCCGGCCGCCGCACGGGGCGCCCTCGCGCCGTCCTGGTGGGCCTGATCGAGGTTGCCGGGGGCTGGTATGTCGGTCATCCGAACGGGGACGTGGGATGGACCCGAAACCTGGCCGCGGCCGGCGAGGCCGTGGTGGCCCGGCCGAGCGGGATCAGCCATCGAGTGCGCGCCGAGCGCCTGGCGGACGTCGATGAGCGGGATGCCGTCATCCTGGCAACCGCTCATCAACAGCCGTTCCCCGGCAACCTCGTGTACCGCGCGGCGCGCCGCCACATCCTGGCGCGCGGCGCTTACTTCCGACTCGAACCGATGGACGAATCGCTGCCCTAGTCGGGGCGGTGGTAGGGCACGTCGGCCACGATGGTGTTCTTGCGTCCGAACAGCCGCAGCTTGAGACGCAGGCTGGTCTGGTTGTGGAGCAGGTTCTCCCACCAGTGGCGGGGGACGACCTCCGACAGGACGACCATGATCGGCCGATCCGGGGCCTGGGCCTGCAGGGCATCCATGTAGCGGACCAGCGGCCCGATCAGGGCCCGATACGGCGATTCGACCACGACCAGCTCGGTGGTCCCGCCCACGGCGGGCCACTGGCGGCGGAGCTCGTCCGCGTCGCGCGGGTCGTTCGTGATGTGGACCGCGGTCGCATCGCGGCTGATCGAATTCGCGAACGCAATGGCGTGCATGGCCGTGCGGTCCAGTCGAGCGATGGGCACGATCACGATCGGCTCCGGGAGGCGCTCCGCCGCTACCGAACCGCTCCCATCATCGGTGGCCACAAGGCTTACGACGGCATCGTGAGTCCGGTAGTGGCGCCGAATGCCGAACAGGATTGCCATCAGGATCGGGACCAGGACGATGACGAGCCACGATCCTTGGAAGAAGTTGCTGGTGGCGACGACCACGGCCACGACCGCGGTGGTGGCCGTTCCCAAGCCGTTGATCGCCATCCCGCGCGCCCAGCCGGGTTCGCGACGGCGGTACCAGCGCACGAACATGCCGCCCTGGGACAGCGTGAACGCGATGAACACGCCCAGGGTGTAGAGCGGGATGAGGCCGGACACGCTGGCGCTGAACATGATCAACAGGATCCCGGCCATTCCCGACAGGGCCACGATGCCGGTCGTGAACGCGAGGCGCTCACCGCGGAACGCGAACTGGCGAGGCATGAACCCGTCGCGGGCCAGGAACGACGACAGTCGTGGAAAGTCGGCAAAACTGGTGTTCGCGGCCAGGACCAGCAGTAGCGCCGTTGCCACCTGGGCCAGGATCAGGATCCATCCATCGCCCACGAGATGACGGACCATCAGCGACAGGACGGTCTGCTCCTCGTTCGGGTCGGGGACGATGCCGATCGTGGTCGCGAGGTACGCGATCCCGATGAACAGCACGGCGAAGATGGCCGCCGCCCAGGTCAGCGTGGTGCGCGCATTGCGCCATTCCGGTGACTTGAACGCCGGCACGCCATCGGAAACCGCCTCGACCCCGGTCAGGGCCACCGCCCCCTGCGAGAACGCGCGCAGGATCAGGAACAGTCCCAGGACCTGGGCCGATGGCTCGATGGCGGCCACCCACTCGGCGGGTGGCACGTAAGCCGGCATCTGGCCTGATATCGAAAGCGCCACGCCGTAGCCGATGATGCCCAGCATGACGACGATGTACAGGTACGTCGGGGCCATGAAGATCGTCCCCGATTCCCGGATGCCGCGCAGGTTGCCGATCATGAGCAGCCCAACCAGCACGACGCTGATGATGACCCGATACGGATAGATCTCGGGCACGATGGAGGTCATGGCCGCCACACCGGCCGAGATCGAAACCGCCACCGTGACGACGTATCCGATCAGAAGCGCAGAGGCGGCGAGGATCCCCATCCTGTCGCCCAGGTTGTCGCTGGCGACGATGTAGCTGCTGGCGCCCTGGGGGTAGGCCTTGATCGTCTGCCGGTAGGACAGGGTGACGATGGCCAGCATGATGATGATCAGGCCGGCCAACGGGATGGTGAGGACCAGCGCCCCGACGCCGGCGAACGCCAGCACCCGCATGATCTCCTCGGGGCCGTAGGCGCTGGAGCTGATGTTGTCCGAGCTGAACACGGCCAGGGCCTTGACCTTGGACAGCCGCTCGTGTCCCTCGTGCTCCGAGGAGATGGGGCGCCCGAAGAGGAAGCCGCGCACCCCCTGGACCCAGCGACCGAATGGGGTGGCCGGGGCGTTCGCGCGCTCGGAGGCGATGAGCTGACCCTCCTCGCCATGCTCGAACTCATCCTCGAACGGGCGCACAATCCGCACGTATGCGTCGCCCGGCCGCTGGCCGCGGCGCCGCTCGCGCACCTCGAGCATGGGATCGACTTGAGAGCCGCTCGATCCGGTGGGCGGTTCGAGCGGACGTCGGCTACTCATTTGCTTCGCCTATTACAGCACCGTGCGCCGACCGGCGGCACGCCAACTGGCCCCCTCAGCCGATGACCACGCCCTGGTCCGCATCCAGTTCGACCCTGCTGGCGGCGGGGTGCACCTGGTGGAGGTCGGTGGCCATCAGGAGCACGTCTGGTTGGCCGGACGGCAGCCGGACCACGGCGGGCCGATGGTTCATGTTGGCCAGCACCGTCAGCTCTTCGGCTCCGAGCAGCCGCTGGTAGCCAAGCACACCCGGCGGCAGGCCGCGGAGCAGGCTCAGCGCCCCGTGTCGCATCGCGGGCGAGCGACGACGCAGCTCGATGAGCACGCGGTACAGCGCGAGCAGCGATTCGTGGTCGTCCCGTTGGCGCGTCGCTTCGTCCCAGTCGAACGGCCCTCGAGCCGGATCGCGCCTGGCCCGATCAGCCCGGGGCCGATCAGCCCTGGGGCCGGGCGCGACGTCGGTCATCCCGATTTCCTCGCCCTGGTACAGGCACACGGTCCCGCGCAGGGTCAGCAGGATCAGCGCGGCCAGGCGGGTGCGCTCGGGACCCCAGCGCGTCGCATGCCGGGACAGGTCGTGGTTCGAGAAGGCCCAGGTGGGGGAGAGGGGCGGCGCGAGGTGGCGCTCGGCCGCGGCGATGGCGCGCCGGAAGGCTTTCGCGTCCCACCCCGACTTGGCCAGCTGGTGGTTTAGGCCCAGGTGCAGCCCGTCACCGCGGGCGCGGCCCAGCGCCGCTGCAACCTGCCTGGCGGGTGCGTACAGCTCGCCCAGCAGGATGCGATCGGGGTACTCGTCGGTGACGCGCCGCAGATGGCGGAGGACCCCGGCCACGCCCGGCTGATTTCGCGTGCGCCGCCGGCGCAGGCCACCCGGCTCGGGTGACCATGGGGGTAGGGGTGGGCCGGCGGGCGGGTTGTCCCGCAGCTGCCGGTCCTTGATCAGAAACTCGATCGCGTCCACCCGGAAGCCGTCCACTCCGCGATCCAGCCAGAACCGCATGGCCTTGGCCATTTCCTCGCGCACTGCCGCGTTGCGCCAGTTGAGGTCCGGCTGCTCCGAGTAGAACGAGTGGTGGAAGAACTGCCCGCTCCCCGGGTCCAGGGTCCAAGCGGGGCCGCCGAACGCGGCCACCCAGTTGGTCGGTGGCGCCGGGCCGGGGCGCGGATCGGCCCACAGGTACCAATCACGGGACGCGGCGGCGCGCGAGGCGCGGGCGGCCGCGAACCACGGATGTCGGTCGGAGGTGTGGCCAGTGATCAGGTCGAGGAGCACCCGGACGCCCCGCCCGTGGGAGGCCGCCAGCAGGCGGTCGACATCGGCCAGGGTTCCGTACTCGGGGGCGACCCCGGTGAAATCGGTCACGTCGTATCCGCCGTCGACGCCCCCATGCGGGTAGAACGGGGACAGCCAGATGGCATCCACGCCCAGCGAGTCCGGAGGACCGGCCAGGTGATCCAGGCGGGCCGCCACCCCGGGCAGGTCGCCGATGCCGTCCCCGTCCGCGTCCGCGAAGGCGCGCGGATAGACCTGATACAGGACCGCTCCGTCGGCCCAGCTCAGGGTCACGCCTCGCGCATCTGGGTCGGTACGCCCCACACCACGCCGGCAAGGGCGGCGACGACCACCAGGCCGCCGGCCACCGCGAAGCACAGGGTCGCAGCACCGATATCGACGAGCAGGCCGGCGGCGGCCAAGGAGAGGGGCGACATGGCGATACCGCCCAGCATGACGAGGCTCATTACGCGCCCGATCATGGCCTCGGGCGTGCGCGCCTGGAGCCAGGCCACGATTCGGACGTTCAGCAGGCCCACGGCAAGGCCAATCGCGACATTCAGGACCATGATGACCGCTACCGAGGGCGCGAAACCGATCAGCCCCAGCGCCACTCCCATGACAACCGAGCCGCCGAGGGTGACCCATCCCAGCTCGCGGATGCGACCCAGGCTGCCGGCCGCCACGGCGCCGACCAGGGCCCCCGCCCCGAAGGCGGAGAGCATGATCCCGAACGAGGCGGCGCCGCCCTCGAAGCGGTTGTCGGCCAGCCAGGCCAGTCCCACGCTGACCGGTCCGTTGATCGCAAAGTTCAGGGTCGCCGACAGCAGGATGAGCGATCGAACGGCCGGGTCGCGCCAGGCATACCCCACGCCCGAACGGATGGTGCTCAGCACGTTCGGACGCGACGCCCCGGCGGCGGCCGGCCGGCGACCGCCCCGTATCAGGAGCAGGGCCAACGCCGCAACGGCGAAGGACGCAGCATCGATCCCGAACGCCAGGCCGGTACCGACCGCCGCCACGAGCAACCCTGCCAGCGCGGGGCCGATCAGCCCGGTCAGCTGGGTCGAGCCCTGCATGAGGGCGTTGGCGGCCGGCAGTCGCTCCTCGGTCACGAGCATGGGAACGATCGTGCTCATTGCCGGCCAGAAGAACGCATCCACGATCCCGAAGATCGCCGCCAGGACGTAGAGCTGCCACAGTTCGGCCCGCCCGGACAGCACCAGGACGGCCAGCACGCCGACAAACGCCGCCCGCAGCGCGTTCGAGGTGAGCATCAGACTCCGTGGGGAGGCGCGGTCGGCGAACGCGCCGCCGACCAGGATGAAGACTGCGCGGGGGATGCCGGCGACCATGAGCACGGTGCCCACCGCCAGGCCCGAACCGGTCATCTGGAGCACGAGCCAGGCCAGCGCTACGAAGTGGAATTGGTCGCCCAGGAGCGAGATCGTCTCGCCGCTGAACAGGAGGCGAAAGTCTCGATCGGCGAGCGGCCGAAAGATCCGGGTCAGTCCGTTGGCGGGCGGGACGGAGGCACCGACAGACGCGTCGCTCATCACTCGATACTGATCAAGACGCCGTCGCCGTCAGGGTCTTCGACATCGATGATGGGACCGATCGCGCCGCCCCGGAGGGCCGCGCGGACGCGAGCGGCCTGCTCGCCGGCCAGCCCCGGCACCATGTTCAGGGCGATCTCGGCCACCGACAGGGGGACGCGCAGGTTCACGACCGTGCGGCCGCGCTCCTCCACCCGGATGCGGAGCTGGCGCGGTCCGGCACCCACCTCATGGACGCCCTGCTCCGACGCTCGTCCAGCGGGTGCCGGGGCGCGATCGGTCAAGGCGGCCACGATCGGTGCCGCCTCCTGTGGGGTGAGCCGCCCATCTGCCACGAGGCGCAGGACGGTCTCCAGCTCGTCGCTCACGCGTCGCTGCCCAGACGGCGCATGGCCTCGTCGACATCAATCTCGCCTCGCTCCAGGGCGCCCAGGACAGCAATCCGATCCGTCTCGCTGGCGGGGGCTGCCGGCTGTGTTGCCGGGGCGGGCGGTTGGGCTTGCTGCCGGGAGCGGGTGACCGCCAGGTCGCCCGACATGGAATTGAACGCGACCGAGGCTGCTCCGTCCCCGACGATCAGGCGTCGTCGGTCGGCGCCGCCCTCGAATCGATGGGGGAGAGCCGAGTGGATGTCGCTCGACATGCCGCGCACCGCCACGGTCATCCCGCTGGCCGACGCGAGCCGGAAATCGCCACTCACCGTGTCCACGGCGTGCGGGGTCGCATCGCCCAAGTCGCCATCGACCGACACGTCGCCACTCACGCTCTGGATCCGGAGGCTGTCATAGACCGGTGCCTGGGCGGACAGGTCGCCCGACACGTTGATGACTTTCAATGAGACCGGCGCGACCGCGCGCAGGCTGATGTCGCCGGACACCGAATCGATGTCCATGCTGCCGCCGGCGTCCGCCAGCCGCAGGTCGCCCGACACCGACTGGTACCGCTGGGCGCCGCGGAAGCCCGATGCCTGGACGTCGCCGCTCACCGCCCGCAGCTCGAGCCGGCAGCCGGCCGGGGCAGTGCCCTCGACCTCTTCGAGGTCGGCGGTGACTCCTACCAGGTAGGGCATCGCGCGTACCAGGCGGTCGATCGCCGATCCCATGCCCCAGCTCCCGTCCACTTCGGCCACGTGCAACCGTCCCTCCGCGGCCTCCGTGGTGAGCAGGCTGGACTCGAAGATCGCGTCGGCCTCGGCCTCGGTGGGCGCATCCACCTCGAAGGTGGCGTGCAGCTGCGCTTCGGTGCCGTCGGTGGCGGTCAGCCGCACCTGGGCCGAGGTCACGGAGATGAACAGGAATCCATCGATGCCGATGTCATGCGCGACGTTCTGGACGCGGCGGTAGGTGGGCATCAGTCGCTCTCCTCGAGCGCGCGCAACGCCTCGGCGGCGGTCGCCGCATCGATCTCCTTCTTGGCCAGGCGCTCCAGGATGATTCGTCGCCCGACGGCTCTGGGTACCGCATCGGCGTCGCCGTCTTCGGCGGTCAGTCCCTGGGCGGCTTCGCTGTCTGCCAACCCGAGGGCCTGGACCAGGGCCTCGACCCGCGCCCGCACGGTGGGGTACGAGATCCCGAGCGCCCGCTCCATCTCCTTGAGGTTGCCGCGGGAGCGGAGGAAGCTCTCGAGGAGCGCCATCTGCTCGCGGCTCAGCTTTCCGAATCGACCGACCCCGAATTCGCCCTCCAGCGTGGTGCCGCAGGTCCGACAGTGCAGGCGGCTGATGGCCAGCTCACCCTCGCATACGGGGCAGGTGGCGATGACGTCGCGAGGCGCCATCAGCGGCGGCGGGTGGCGGAAGCCGCTGGCTGCGGTTCGCGCCGGTGGACGCGCGGCGCGGGCCGAGTGGTCTGCGTGGCGCGATGCTGGCGCAGGCGGTCCTCGATGACGAGCTGCGCGTAGTGGAATCGGTAGTCCAACACTGTCCTGTCTCCCTATCTGAGTGGTCTGATGGGCAGACAGTAATGTGTGCTTGCTATATTGTCAAGGCCATTTTCTATTTTGCCCGTCGGTCGTTCAGATTGGGCGTTTCGGTGAGCGGATGATCTTAGGCCTGAGGCGATGCCGGATCGGGGCGCTCGGGATCAATTGCCAGGTCGCCAAGGGCGGCCTGCAGCTCGCCAACGGTGGCTTCCCCGGTTTGTTGCAGCCCGACCAGGGCGGCATACGCGATCTGCTCGGGACTGACCTCGAAATAGGTTCGGAGCGCTTCGCGCGTGTCGGACCGGCCGAATCCGTCGGTCCCGAGGACCACGTAAGGGCGGTCGATCCAGCGCGCGACCATGTCCGGGACGGCCTTCACGAAGTCGGTTGCCGCGACGATGGGCCCGGGCGCATCGGCCAGCTGGCGCACCAGGTACGGCACCTCGGCTTCCGCGCCGGGGTGCAGCCGGTTGTGGCGCTCGACCCGCAGGCAATCGGCGCGCAGCTGCTGGAACGATGTGGCGCTCCACACGGCGGCCGCCACCCCGAATCGTTCGGCCAGCAGGTCCGCGGCGCGGAGCGCCTGGTGGAGGATCGAGCCCGAACCGAGGATCTGCACCCGGCGGCCCTCGCCCGACGCCGGGCGGCATTCGTACAGCCCTCGCAGGATCCCGTCCTCGGCCCCCTCGGGGAGGGGCGGCTGGGTCCAGTTCTCGTTGTACAGGGTGATGTAGTAGAAGACGTCCTCGCCGGCGTCCCACATGCGCCGGATGCCCTCGCGGACGATGACCCCCAGCTCGTAGGCGAAGGCCGGGTCGTAGGACTGGAGGTTCGGGACGGCCAGCGCGTATAGGTGGCTCTGACCGTCGTCGTGCTGGAGGCCCTCCCCGGTGAGGGTGGTGCGACCCGCGGTGGCGCCCATCATGAAGCCCCGGCCGCGCGCGTCGCCGAAGGCCCACACCTGGTCGCCGGTGCGCTGCAGGCCGAACATGGAATAGAAGACGTAGAACGGGATCATCGGCTGGCCGTGCACCGCGTACGCGGTCCCGGCTGCGGTGAATGAGCCCATGGCCCCCGCCTCGGTGATTCCTTCCTCGAGGATCTGGCCATCGGTCGCCTCGCGGTACGAGAGGAGCAGCTGGCGGTCGACCGGGGTGTAGCGCTGGCCCAACGGGTTGTAGATCCCGAGCTCCTTGAACAGCGGGTCCATCCCAAACGTCCGGGCCTCGTCGGGAATGATCGGGACCACGCGCCGCCCAAGGCCCGGGTCGCGGACGAGGTTGCGCAGCAGCCGGCCGAAGGCCATGGTCGTGGAGGCCGGGCGATCGGCGCCGGCGAAGACGTCGACGAACACGGCATCCGCCGGAGCCGGCAGAGGCTGGGACTCCACCCGCCGCTGGGGGAGGGTGCCGCCGAGCGCGGCTCGACGCTCGAGCATGTAGCGGATCTCCGGGCTGTCCATGCCGGGGTGGTAATAGGGCGCATCGGCCAGCTGGTCGTCCGGAATCGGGAGCTGGAGCCGATCCCGGAAGATGCGCAGCTCGTCCACGGTCAGCTTCTTGGACTGGTGGGTGACATTCCGGGCCTCGATCCCAGGACCCAGGGTCCAGCCCTTGACCGTCTTGGCCAGGATCACGACCGGCGCCCCCTGGTGCTGGGTCGCGAAGTGATACGCGGCGTACAACTTGCGGTAGTCGTGGCCGCCGCGCCGTAGTGCCGCCAGCTCGGCATCGGTCTTGTCGGCCACCAGGGCGGCGAGCCGGGGATCGGGCCCGAAGAAGTGCTCGCGGACGTAGGCGCCGTCGGCCACCGACAGGGTCTGGTAGTCGCCGTCCAGGGTCTCGGTCATCTTGTTCAGGAGCGCGCCGTCGGTGTCACGCTCCAGCAGGGCATCCCACTCGCGAGACCAGATGACCTTGATGACGTGCCACCCGGCGCCACGGAACACCGACTCCAGTTCCTGGATGATCTTGCCGTTGCCCCGCACCGGGCCGTCCAGACGCTGGAGATTGCAATTCACGACGAAGATCAGGTTGTCGAGCCCCTCGCGCGCCGCGAGGCTCAGGCCGGCCAGCGACTCCGGCTCGTCCATCTCCCCGTCGCCCACGAAGCCCCAGACCCGGGTGTTGGCCGTATCGGCGATACCGCGGGCGGTCAGGTAGCGGTTGAAGCGGGCCTGATAGATGGCCGCCAGCGGGCCGAGTCCCATCGACACGGTCGGGAACTGCCAGAACTCGGGCATGGTCCGCGGGTGGGGATACGAGGGCAGCCCGCCCGCCCAGAGTGCCTCGCGCCGGAAGTGGTCGAGCTGTTCGACCGTCAGCCGGCCTTCGAGAAAGGCCCGGGCGTAGATCCCAGGCGCGGCGTGGCCCTGGAAGTAGACCAGGTCGCCGGGGCCGTCATCCCAGCCCCGGAAAAAGTGGTTGAAGCCGACCTCGTACAGGCTGGCCGCCGAGGCGTACGTCGACAGGTGTCCGCCGATGCCCTCGAACCGGGTGTTGGCCCGCAGGACCATGACCAGCGCGTTCCAGCGGATCATGCGCCGGATCCGCAGCTCCATCGCCTCGTCGCCGGGGAAGGGCGGCTCCTGCTCGGTCGAGATGGTGTTCACGTACCGGGTCTGAGTCAGGGGTGGCAGGCCGACCTGGAGCTGGCGCGCCCGCTTCAGGAGCCGGTACAGGATGAACCGGGCGCGCTCCGGCCCGGCCTGCTCGACCACCGCGTCGAGCGACTCGAGCCACTCCTCGGTCTCTGTCGGGTCCTGGTCGGGGAGCTGGTGCTTGAACTGGTCGAAGACGTCGTGCACGACGGTCGCATCCTACCGGCAGATAGACTTGAGGGCCGATGTCGCGCGCCGAACGCCGCCAGTACCAGCGCATGATGAAAGGGCAGGACCCGTACGCCCCGCCCAAGGCTGGTGGGCGGCGCCCGCCGCGCCGGTCCGGCCCACGGGCGCCGCGGGATTGGTCGTTCCATCGCGGGTTCTGGCTCAGGAGCGCGGCCGTGGCCGTTGTCGCCGGTTTGATCGGCCTGTCGGTTGTCTGGCCGTCGGGTGCCGAGCGCGCGGCGGTCGTCGGCCTGGGCGCGGCGGCGGCCACGATCGGTGTGCTGGTGATCCTCCGCCTCCTCCTGCGCCGGGCCGCTGCCCGCTGAGCCGGTGGGCCCCGCCGTTGGCCTGTTGGCCGCCATCGCTCTCGGCTACCTGCTGGGGGCCATCCCGTTCGGCGTGGTCGTCGCCCGCCTGGCCGGCGGGCAGGACCCGCGCGCCGTTGGCTCGGAACGGACTGGCGCGACCAACGCGGTCCGGGCGCTGGGGATCGGCTGGGGGGTGCTGGTGGGCCTGCTCGACCTGGCCAAGGGCCTGGTGGCCGCGGCCATCGGCGCGGGTATCGGCTGGGGGGTGGGCCTGGCGCCCGAGTGGGTGGCAGCGGGGAGCTGCGTGGCGGCCGTGACCGGCCACATCCGCTCGGTGTTCATCGGCTTTCGAGGCGGTCGGGGAGTGGCGACCGCGGCCGGAGGGTTCCTGATCCTGGTGCCCGTGGCCCTGCTGGTCGTGATCCCGATCATTGGGGTGGTGGCGGCCGTCACCCGCTACGTGTCGCTCGGCTCGATCGCGGGCGCGGCCAGCGCCCCGCTGGTGGTGGCCGGCCTGTGGCGGGTCGGCCAGGCGTCGCTGGCGGACGTGGCCTACGCCGGCGTGGTCGGCATCCTCATCATCGCGGCCCACGCCGACAACATCGCCCGCCTGCGAACGGGCACCGAGCGGCGAGTGGGGGGCGGGGCCGGCGCGGAACCGCGCACATGACCACCCGCTGGACGTTGCCCAACCTGCTCGGCCTGTTCCGGCTGGCCATCACCCCGGTCCTTGTCGCCCTCGTTCTGCTCTCGTTCCCGGGCGGCGGGCTGCTGGCTTTCGTCTTATTCGTCCCGGCAGCATTGTCCGATCTGTTCGACGGGTGGCTGGCCCGTGCCCGGGGCCAGGTGACCACGCTCGGCGTGTTCCTGGACCTGACCGCTGACAAGGTGCTCGTCACCGCCGTGCTCATCGCGCTGGCCCAGGCCGGCCTGGCCGCGGCCTGGATCGTGATCGTGATCGTGGTCCGCGAGCTTGTCGTGGCCGGGGTGCGCCAGCTGGCGGCCAACGCGCAGCTCCTCGTGGCGTCCGAAGGGCTGGGCAAGGCCAAGACGGTGGTGACCCTGGTCGCGATCGGCGCCCTGCTGATCGCCTTCGACGCCCGGACCGGCGGACCGTTGGCCACGATCGGGATCGGTCCGCTGGCCCACGTGACCGGCGGCTGGCTGCTGGTGACGGCCATGATCCTGGCCGTCATGTCCGGGATCGACTACCTGGTCAAGGCCTGGCCGATCCTGAGCGCCGAGGGCCAGACCGAGGACGACGCCGCGAAGGAAGCCCCGCGGCCTACTTGATCAGTTTGGTGGCCAGCCGCCGACGGGCGATGACCATCGCCACGCTCCCAAACACCCCCAGGTACGCGACGTGGACGAGGAGGGACCAGCCCACGACTCCGGTCGTCAGCCCACGCAGCAGCTCGACGCAGTGGTACAGAGGCGTGACCTGGACCGCCCACTGGATCGGCTCGGGGTAAATGCCGATCGGGAAGAAGGTGCCGCTGAACAGGAACATCGGCATGATGATCAGCCCGAAGGGCAGGTCGAAGTCCTGGACCGTGCGCAGGAAGGTGCTGGTCGCCAGGCCCGCGGCGCAGAAGGCCAGAGAGCAGAACAATGTGGCCGGCAGGGCCAACACCGCCCAGGGGCTGATGAGCAGGCCCATGACCCACATCACGCCGACGAACGCGACCGCGTAGATGGTGGCCCGGATCATGGCCCACATCAGCTCACCCAGCGCGATGTCGCCGATCCCCAACGGCGTCACCAGGATCGCGTCGTAGACCTTTTCGAAGTTCAGCTTGAAGAAGACGTTGAAGATGGTCTCGCTGATGGCGCCGTTCATGGTCGACTGGGCCAGCAGGGCGGGCGCTACGAACGCGGCGTAGGTAACCAGCCGGCCGTCGGACAGCTCGACGTCGCCCACGATCGTCCCCAGCCCGTAGCCTATGCCCAGCAAGTAGAACAGCGGCTCGAAGAAGCCGGAGAAGATGACCATCCAACTGTGGCGGTAGACGAGCAGGTTGCGCTGGACCAGGCGCCGCGCGCGCAGGAAGCTCCCCACCACTGCCGGGTACGGGCGCGGCGAGGGAGTGGGGCGGACGATGACGGCCATGGCTACTTCACCAGACGCCGATGCAGGAGCCGATAGGCGAGCCAGCCTGCGACCATCGTGAAGGCCACCAGGTAGGCCAGGTGGATGGGCCAGTTGGCCAGCTCGGGTGTCTGCAGAACCAGGCCCCGGATCAGGCCCACCCCGTGGTACAGGGGCGTCAGGGCGGCCACGAACTCGATCGCGTCCGGCAGCCGGTCGACGGGGAAGAACGTCCCGCTGAACAGGAACAGCGGGTTTATGACGAAGCGGAACATGGCCGCGAAGCCGCTGTCGTTCTTCTGCGTCGCCGTGAAGCCCATGATCGCCGCGAAGAATGCCAACCCGGTCAGGACGGCGGCCGGAATGCCGAGCACGGCCAGTGGAGAGGTGGGAATCCCGAACAGGGTCAACACCACCATGAACGACAGGGCCATGGTCGTCAGCCTGACCGCCATCCAGCTGATCTCCCCCAGGACCAGGTCGCGGACCGACAGTGGCGCGGCCAGCATGGCCTCGTAGTTATGCCGCCAGCTGATCTTTCCCATGATCGGGAACGTGGCCTCGAACGAGGCGGTCTGCATGCAGGCCGCCGCCAGCAGCCCCGGGCCCAGGAACTGGAGGTAGCCAACCCCGCCCAGCGCGGTGGTGTCCTGCGCCGCGATGAAGCTGCCCAGACCGACGCCCAGCGCGCCGAGATACAGGAGCGGGTTCAGGAACGAACCGAAGACGCTCCCGCGCCAGGTCCGTCGGTAGACCCAAAGGTTGCGCTGCGCGACGCGCAGGGCGGTCATTCGATCAGCGTGCGGCCGGTGAGCCGCAGGAACACGTCCTCCAGGGTGGACCGACGGACCAGAGCGGACTCGATCTGGACCTGACGCTCATGGACGCGCTCCAGTGCCTGCTCGCCATCCGCGGCATACAGCAGGATCCGGTCGGGCAACTCCTCGACCCGATCGGCCAGATCGTCCAGGCGGCCGTCCAGGGAGGCGCGGACGGCATCGGTCAGGCGCAGCTCGAGCACCTCGCGGGTGGAGTGCTGCTCGATGAGCTCCCGCGGGGAGCCCGCGGCCACGATCTTGGCGTGGTCCATGACCACCAGCCGGTCGCAGAGCTGCTCGGCCTCATCCATGTAGTGCGTCGTGATGACCAGGGTCACACCGCGGCTCTTGAGTCGGTACAGCCGATCCCAGACTAGGTGGCGGGCCTGCGGGTCGAGGCCGGTGGTCGGCTCGTCGAGTAGCAGCAGGTCGGGCTCATTGATCAGAGCCCGGGCGATGGTCAGGCGCCGCTGCATCCCGCCCGACAGCGGCTCGACCTGGTCGTTGGCGCGCTCGGTGAGCTGGACGAAGTCGAGCAGTTCTTCGGCGCGCTTGCGCGCGACCTCGCCGGGAATGTCGAAGTAGCGGGCATACATGAGGAGGTTCTCGCGGACCGTCAGCTCGGCGTCGAGATTGTTGAGCTGCGGCACGACCCCAAGGCGGGCCTTGATCCGGCTTCCTTCGCGCTGTGGATCCATGCCCAAGACGGTCAGGGTCCCGCCCGTGATCGGGCTGGTGCAGGCGATCATCCGCATGGTCGAGGTCTTGCCCGCGCCGTTGGGGCCGAGGAACCCGAACGCCTCGCCGACGTGGACGTCGAAGTCCACACCATCGACCGCGGTCAGGGCATCAAACCGCTTGGTGAGGCCCCGGGCGTGGATGAGAACATCGGTCTGGGCGGTCATGGCAGGCCGTTGATTGTACCGATGGCCACCGGGATTGACCGATGGCCTGCGGGTCGGCCTTGACATCGGCTTGGCAGCCTCCGATACTACGCGCCACGTAGTAGTTGGAGAGAGTCGTCATGCTGCAACGCTCCTGCCTATGAACCGACTGGGCTTGGCGTTCCTTCTTGGTCTTGTCCTCTTGGTCGCGGTGGTCCTGGCGTCAGCTCTTGCTGGAGCAGCGGGTGTCTGCGCGGCGACCGCTGGGGTTCCCTGTCGATACGACCCGATCTCGAACTGTGAGCGGGCTGACGGGCGGGAGCCCCGGGGCCAGGAGCGGACGGAAGTGGTCGACGGCGTGCTCTACCTCTGCGGGGACTACTAGGGGTGAGGGGGGGGGTGAACCCGGAAGCCCAGCCCTCGATCGTTTCCTAGTGGGTGGAGCCGAACATGTCGGAGCCGAGCCGATGACCGAGAACAACGGGCGTGATCCCGGGCTGCTGGTCCTTATCAGCCTGGCCGGCGGCCCCAAGCATGGGCATGCCATCTTCCTTGACGTCGCCGACTTTGCCGGCCTGCGTCTCGGGCCTGGCACGCTGTACGGCGCGTTGGCGCGCCTGGAGGAGAGTGGGCTGATCGAGTCCCTGCCGATGGACGGACGCCGCCGGCCGTACCACCTGACCCTGAGGGGTGCTGCCGCGCTCAGGGGCCGGTTGACGGGGCTGGACGCGGCTGTGCGCGTTGGCCTGCGGCGGATCGAGGCCGCATGAAGCGGCTCCTGCGGCTCTACCCCGCCGCGTGGCGGGCTCGATACGAGGAGGAGGTCGGGGACATGCTCGACGAGCTCCCGACCGATCGGTCAACGGTGCTTGACCTCGTCCGCGGCGCGTTCGCCGAGCGCGCCCGCGCCGTCTGGCGACTGATAGCCGTTACGCCGATTCCCGATGGAGGTCCCCCAATGCTCGAGCATCCGTTGCAACGCTATCCGACGAGCCTGGCACTGCTCGCCCTGCTGCTGGTCGCGCCGACGTTCCTCTTCGCCCTCGTCTCGCTGCTCGCGTACCAGATTGCGGTGCCTGGCTTGGCCGCCACGGTCGAGCCTGCGATCGAGGCGCTCACCGCGTTACGCGGGGTCGACCTGTTCCTGCTGGCCGCCCCGTTTCTCGCATCGCTGCTGGCGGTCGTTCCGCTGGTTGGCGTCGGCCTGGGTCGCGCCGACGGGGAGTTGCGTGTGACGATCAGCCTCCGGCCACGCGCCCTGAACGTGGCCGTCCTCATCCTGTGCGTGCTGGTGGGTGGGCTCCTGGTCGGCTATCTGGTCAGCGAGTTCCTGTTCGAGGCAGCCCGCTAGGTCACGAGCTCACCTTCCCCCGAAAGTGCCGGTGCTAGCCTCTCGAGGTGCGGTCCTCGCCCGGCCAGTTTCTGCTTGACGGCGCCTCACTGGCGTATGAGCCGGGTGACACGGTGGCCATCGCCGTGGTTCGAGCCGGCGCCCATCCGGGCCAGGGCGGGACCCTATGCCTGGCCGGCGATTGCGGCAACTGCGCGGCGGAAGTCGACGGGATCGCTTATGTCAGAACCTGCCTGACCCCCGCCCATGACGGCGTGGCGGTCCAGCGCCATCCGGCCAGCGGTCCGCCGCGGTGGCACGAGGATCCACGGGACGTCGAGACCCACGTGGCCCACGACGAGACCGATGTCGCGATTATCGGTGGCGGCGAGGCAGGACGGGCCGCCGCGGCACAGGCCGAGCGCGACGGGCGCCGGGTCGTGGTCCTGGACGGCGGAGCCGGGGACGAGGTGGTCGCCGTCTACGCAGGCCCCACCGTGATCGTGCGCCGCGCCGGCGGCACGTTCCATCTCCGATCCCGCGAGGTGGTGGTGGCGACCGGGACGGCCGAGATTCAGCCGGTGGGACCGGGGAGCCAGCTGGCCGGCCTGCTGACGGCGCGAGCGGCACGGCGAATGCATGAAGCTGGCGTCGACCTGGGCGTGGCGGTGGCCATCGGTCCACTCCCCAACGGCGTGCCATGCACTCCGCTCCGCGGCGAAATCGTCCGGCTCCTGGGCGAGGAGCGCGTGACCGGCGTGGTGACCGCCGACGGAGACGGCGCCGAGGTGACGACCCCGTGCGACACCGTCATCCTGGACCTGGGTCGCAGCCCGCGGGACATCCTGGCCCGCATGGCCGACGAGCTCACGGTGACTGTGGTCGGATCGGCTGCGGCGAGTTATCCGTTACCGGCACCGCCGACCGAGGGCGTGGTGTGTCCCTGTGTCGGGACCACCGTCGATGACCTCGAGGGCGTCTGGGCCCGCGGATTCCAGGAGCTGGAGCTGGTGAAGCGGGCAAGCCTGGTCGGCACCGGGACCTGTCAGGGGAGCGTGTGTTTGCCCCACGTTCGTTCCTGGATCGCCGCGCGCACGGGAGAAGCGCCGGGACCGTTCACCGCCCGCCCGGCATCGCGCCAGATCACGCTCGGCGAAGCCGCCGCGGACGTTCACCTTGACGCGTTCCGGCGCACCCCACTCCACGACGAACACATCGCGCTGGGAGCGCAGATGGATCGATTCGGCGGCTGGTGGCGGCCGTGGACCTACGGCGACCATCTGGCGGAGTACCGGGCAGTTCGCGAGGCCGTCTCGCTCGGGGACGTCTCAACCCTCGGCAAGTTCATCGTCGCCGGTCCCGATGCGGTCGAGTTCCTCCAGCGCCTTTATCCCACCGACGTCAGCACCATCCGCCCCGGCCGCAGCCGATACGCCTTGCTCCTGAACGAGCGGGGCCACGTCATCGACGACGGGATGATCTGCCGCGAGACCTACGACCGGTTCGTGCTCACCTTCACCACCGGGGGCGCCGGCAACGCCGAGATGTGGATGCGCGACTGGATCGAGACCTGGGGCCTGCGGGTCCTCCTCCTTGACCGCACCATGTCGCTGGCCGCCATCAACGTCACCGGTCCGCGGGCCTTGGAGTTGCTGGCCCGGGTCGGGCTCGCCGATCCGCCGCGGTTCCTCCAGCACACGCGCATCGAGCTGGCCGGGATGCCGTGCCACGTCATGCGCCTGAGCTTCACCGGCGAGGCGTCCTTCGAAATCCATCACCCGATCAATCGATCCGCGGACCTGTGGCGGGGCCTCATGGCAGTTGGCGAGGACCTGGGGATCAAGCCGCACGGCCTCCAGGCGCTGTTCGCTCTGCGGCTGGAGAAGGGGCACGTGATCATCGGCATGGACACGGAGCTCGACACCACCCCTCGCCGGCTGGGGATGGAGTGGGCGGTGAACTTGGACAAGCCCGAGTTCCTCGGCCGCGACGCCCTGGCCCGCACGGCCGGACTCCCCGATGAGCGTCGACTGGTGGGGCTCACCATGGACGGCACCGCTCCCACGGAGGGCAGCCCGATCTGGTCGGATGGCGACATCGTTGGGCACGTCACGTCGAGCTTCACCTCACCGATCCTTGGCCAGGCGGTGATGCTCGGCTGGCTGAAGCGCGCTCCATTCCCAACGCAGGTCGAGATCGACGGGCGTCCGGCCGTCGTGACCCGGCCCCCGTTCTATGACCCGGAGGGACTTCGTGCGCGCGCCTGAATCGCTTCTCGCGCTCCGCGTGGTCGCGTCGCCACCGGCGCTCGATGGTCTTGCCTGGCCCGATGCCGTGACGGCTCTGCGGTTGGCCCCCGACGACCTGCTCGTCATCGGCAAGGCCATGGTGGCGCTCGGCGACGAACCGGCCATCATCGAGAGCGACGTCGGGTACGCCGGATGGTGGCTGACGCCCGGTGAGTTCGCGCATACGGTTCTGCCGCACGTTGACTGGCCCCTTCCCGCGGCACGTCCAGCGCTGGCTCAGGGGCTGGTCGCCGGGGTGCCGGCCAAGATCTGGCTGACCGATGATCAAGCGCTGCTCCTGTGCGCCGCGGCCTACGCGCACGAGCTGGCCGAGCGCCTGGCATGAACGAGTTCGTCGAGACCCTGCTCGACCTGCCCTGGCACGAGCCGAAGGATTCGTACGACGTCGTGATCATAGGCGGCGGCGGCCATGGCCTGGCGACCGCCTACTACCTCGCCACCCGGCACGGCATCACCGACGTAGCCGTCGTCGAGGCCAGCTACATCGGTTCAGGCAACACCGGGCGCAACACGACCATCATCCGGGCCAACTACGGCATCGCCGAGTCGGTCCGCTTCTACCAGCACAGCCTGGAGTTGTATCGGTCGTTGGAGGAGGAGACCGGGTGCTGGATCATGCATTCCACCAAGGGGCTGCTGTGGCTGGCGCATACGGAATCGGGGCTGCGCGCCGAGCGCGCTCGCTCCCTCCTGAACCAGGCATGCGGTGCCGAAACCGTGATGGTTACGCCCGAGGAGGCGAAGCGGATCTGCCCGCAGCTCGACCTGTCGGGCGGCGGCCGCTATCCGGTCCTGGGCGCCTCGTACCATCCCGGCGCGGCGACCGCCCGCCACGACCGGGTGGTGTGGGCCTATGCCCAGGGCGCCATGCGCCGCGGGGTGGACATCCTGCAGCACACGCCGGTGACTGGTCTTCTGCGCGACGGCGGGCGGGTGGTTGGGGTCCAAACTGAGGGCGGACCGATCACCGCCGGGATCGTGATGAGCGCGGTCGGTGGGCGCGTCACGACCATCGCGGCCATGGCCGACGTCCGGCTCCCCATCCGAACCCATCCGCTGCAGGCCCTGGTCACCAACGCATATGCCCAGGGCTTGGGTCCGATCGTGAGCGACTCGGAACTGCTGTGCTACGTCTCGCAGACGGCCCGCGGCCAGATGCTGATGGGCGCCGAGTTCGACTCCCAGCCCAGTTACTCGATGGCGTCCTCGTTCGAGTTCCTGCAGAGCGTGGCCACGAAGGTGACCTCCATCCTCCCGTTCCTGCGCGACCTGCGCGTCCTGCGCCAGTGGACCGGGATCTGCGACATCTCGCCCGATTACTCGCCGATCATGGGCGCCACCGGCGTCGAGGGATTGCTCGTCACCACCGGCTGGGGGACGTGGGGCTTCAAGGCCATTCCGGCAGGCGGCGAGGCCATGGCCGAGCTCATCGCCACGAGCCAAACGCCGTCGCTGATTGCATCATTCGGCCTGGACCGATTCGCGCGGGACCATGCCATGGCCGACCAGGGATCGGCGGGGACCCGCTGATGCTGTGGATCATTTGTCCCACCTGCGGAGAGCGCCCGATCCCGGAGTTCCGGTTCGGCGGCGAGCTCCCGCACGTGCCCGATCGCATCACGGATGACGCGGAACGGAACCTCGACTGGGTCTGGATGCACGACAACGTGGACGGCGTCACCACCGAGCGCTGGTTCCACGCGGCGGGCTGCCGCCGATGGCTGACGCTCCGTCGGGATACGAGCACCGACCGGGTCGTAGCCTGATACCCATGTCCGGAAGGCCGTTTTTGCGCACGCGATTCCAAACCGCGGTCCCAGTTGCCTTCCTCGTCGCCCTTGTCTGCGGCTTGCCGGGTCCCGTTTGGGGAAGTCACGATCCCCGGCACCCGGGTCTTTGCGGACAAGGCAAGCAGTACATGTGCGGCGAGATCCTCGTCATCCTCGAGGAGTCGGCTCAATCGACTATTGAGGACGTCATCGAAGGACAGGGGGGCAATCCCACCACCGATCTGCTCTACGAGTCCCAGGCGGTTCGAGATCTGCTCGATCCGGATGGCATGCCCGACGACCAAAGTGCCGCGACGGTGTACGGCATCGCGGTGCCAGTCGGAACCGAGGAGGATGCTGCCCGCGGTTACGCGGCCGATCCAGCTGTGTACGCCGCATCGGTGAATCGCCAGACCATCGGCTTTCTGACCCTGAATAGCGCAATGAGAAGGCCTGAGCCGTGGCGTCAGCTGCTACCAGGTGTGGGTGTTGTCTTGCTGGTGCTTGCGCTCGTCTTGGCAATTCGGCGAAGGTCCCGCCCCACCCTCGGGTAGCTTGCCGGATGAGAGGACTCAGGCCTCCCAGGTCTCCCCGGGTTCGAGCGCCACGACTTCGGCGTCGGTCGCCTCGGCCAGCTCGGCCGGGGTGCCGGCCAGGATCGGGAAGGTGGCGTAGTGGACCGGGATGACGGTCCGCGCCCCGATCAGGGACACCGCCCGCGCGGCGTCGGCCGGCCCCATCGTGTAGTGGCCGCCGATCGGTAGCACCGCGATCGTCGGGGTCCACCGCTCGCGGACGAGGGCCATGTCGCCAAAGACATCGGTGTCGCCCGAGTGGTAGACATGGGTCCCGTCCTCGAAGCGGATGACCCACCCCCAGCAGCCGACCTCGCGGGTTGCTTCCGGACCGGCCCCGGTGACGGTTATGCCACCGGTGTGATCGGCGCGGACCATGGTGAAGCCGATCCCCGCCGCCTCGACCGTGCCGCCCTTGTTCATGCCGATGGCCTCAACCCCGCGCGATGCGAGGTAGATGCTCATCTCGTGCGAGCACAACACCGTCGCGCCCCCGGCGGCCAGCTCCACGACATCGGCCGCGTCGTTGCCGACGTGGTCGAAGTGGCCATGCGTGGGCGCCACCACGTCCACCCGCTCCGGGGTCCGGTAGGCGTCGGGATATGTGGGCGCGCCAGTCCATCGGTCAACCCACACCCAATTGTCGCCGGGCGACCGATACAGGATGCCCCCGTGTCCGAGCCGGGTGATCCGCAGGCGCGACACGCCGATCACCCTCCTCGTTTGGCGCGCGCGAGCTGTGCCTGGAATCGGGGGATCGCCCGGTCCACCAGCCGGGCGTAGAACCAGGCGAAGGTCCGACCCAGCACGGAGCGTCTGCCGCCATCCTCGGAAACAGTCCAGGTCATCTGCGTCCGGTCCCCGTCTGCCGCGAATCGGTGGTCGTACCGGATCCTCAGCCACAGCACGTTGCCGACCCACTCCCACCCGGCGCCTTCGTCGTACCGCGAGATCTGGAAGCGGCTCCGGCCGATGGGTCGGAAGGAAAGACTGCCCGTGCTGGCTGGGCCGATCAGTCCGGGCGGGACCACGTTCACGTGCCGGATATGCGGTGCCCAGCGTGGCCAAGCGGCGACATCGGCAAATGCATGCCACGCGCTGGCGAGGGGCGCCTCGACCGTGAAATCGCGGCGCAGCAGCTCGGTGGCCACGCGCCGAGTCTATCAGCCAGGGATGAGTCGACCGGATTGGGCCACGCGCTCCATCCAGTGGGCCTCCCGGAGGATCGTTGTCTCCGGGCCGTGGCCCGGCAGGATGCGGACATCGGGCGGAATGTCGTGCAGGAGTCTTGTGAGCGAGGCGACCATCTGATCATCGTTCCCGCCCGGCAGATCGGTCCGGCCGAAGGAGCCGCGAAACAGGACGTCGCCCCCCAACAGCAGGCCGCGATCGGCCTCGTAGAGGCAGACCGAGCCTTCGGTATGGCCGGGTGTGTGCAGCACGCGGAATTGGAGGGCACCGATTTCCAGGCGGTCTCCTTCGCGGAGCTCCTGCTCGGCGACGCTGGCTTCGACCTCTAGGCCGTAGATGTTCTCTCCGCTGAGCCGATACGCATCGTCGGGATGGATGCCCAGCGGCGCGCCGCTCGCTCGTTTCAGGGCTGCGTTGTCAAAGATGTGGTCGATGTGCCCATGGCTGTTGGCAATGAGGTGGATGTTCAGACCGATGTCCGCCGCTCGCGCCGTAAGCGCGGCGGCGGCGCCCATTCCCGGGTCGATCACCAGCGCATTGTCCGAACGTCCGTCCCAGATCAGGTACGCGTTCGTCTCCCACGGCCCGAAGGCGCCGACCTCGATCCTGACCGCGTGCTCGGGATCGCCCGCCGTGCTGCCGCGCTCGACGACGACCTCGTCGGTCATCGGCGCAGGCCGAATACCTCGGCGAGGTGATCGGCGAGCCCCTCCGCGACCTCCGCCATGGCGGGAGGCTCGCCCCGTTCACGGGCCAGCGAGGTGACTTCAATGTCGCGCAGGCCGCACGGGATCATCTCGTCGAACCACGCCAGGTCGGTGCTGACGTTGAGGGCCAGGCCATGGGTCGTGACTCCGCGCTTCACGCGCACCCCGACGGCGGCAAGCTTTCGAACACCCTTCACCCAGACTCCGGGCAGTCCTTCGATGCGAGTGGCGCCCACGCCGAAGTCGGCCGCGGTGGCGATGATCGCCTCCTCCAGGGTCCGCACGTAGCGCCGGAGGTCGAGCGGGTCGAGCAGCTCGACGATGGGGTAGGCCACCAGCTGCCCGGGTCCATGGAACGTGATGTCCCCGCCCCGGTCGATGCGGACCAGCTCCGCGCCCAGCGCCGCCAAACGCTCCGTTGTGGCCAGGAGGTTCCGTTCGTCGCCGCCGCGGCCGATGGTGTAGACCGGGTCGTGCTCGAGCAGCAGGACGCGGTCACCGATCTCGCGCCGGCGGCGCCGATCGGCCAGCTCATTCTGCAGGTCCCAGGTGGGCCGGTACGGGACGCGGCCCAACCACTCGACGGTCAGCTCCCCGCCGTGACCCAGCAGCAACGGCCGATTGTCGTCGACTGCCGCTGATCGGCGGCGGACCGGCTCCAACTCCTCCGCCGGTGGACGGCTGATGTCGCGCAACTGGACCATGCGTCAGACCGTCGCCGTGCCGTGGCCGCCCCGGAGCCCGCGCAAGGCCTCGACCATCCCCAGGTGGCGGTTGACGTGCGCGAGGTGTCGGGTCAACGAGTCCGCCAGCGGGGCCCGCTTGCCGAGAAGGTCGTCGCCGAGCACCAGGATTGTCTCGTCGTCGAGCGCTCCAACCGCTTGCTCGAGGTCGTTGAAGGCTCCTCGCAGGTACGTTGTCAGCTGATCACGCCTTGGGAACGGAAGCGCTGCGGCCTCGTCGTCAGGCAGCAGCATCCCGGTGTCGCCCTGGCCCTGCGCCGCCGGGAAGCCCCACTTGGCCGTCAGCCCCTCGCGCACCCACCGTTGCGGGGCGCCGCCGACGGTTTCCGCCCAGCGATCGGCCCATCGGCCGGTGTGCCACAGGTGGAACGCGATCGGTGGTGAGGTGGGGCCGGCACGCCATGAAAGGTCGTCATCGGTGCACGTCTCTGCGGCGTCGAGGAGCTGGCGATGCGTGATCGCAAGCCGTCCCGCGAAGATTTCGACGTGCTTCCGCATCGGTCAGCTCAGACGGCGGCCGCCAGGTCGCCGCCCGGAACCTGCTCGGCGGCGTGGTAGCTGGATCGCACCAGCGGCCCGGACTGGACGTG
This sequence comes from Chloroflexota bacterium, assembly GCA_038040195.1. NCBI lineage: Bacteria > Bacillati > Chloroflexota > Chloroflexota bacterium. The sequence continues at coordinate 132,746 of JBBPIR010000004.1, forward strand.
AGCGAATCCCATGTCCAACCCGATCCGGCGCAGCGCCATGAACTCCGCCGGGGTGTAGTACTTGACCAGCGGCAAATGGGACCGGCTGGGGCGCAGGTATTGGCCGATGGTCAGCACGTCGATCCGGGCCTCGTGCAGAAGGCCCATCGCCTGGGTGACCTCGTCCCACGTTTCTCCGAGGCCAACCATGAGCCCGGTCTTGGTGGTCATCTGATGACCGATGTCGGCCGCCAGCTGGCGGCCGGTCGTGAGCACCCCCACGCTGCGATCCCATTTGGCCCGCCGGCGGACCGGTCGTTGCAGGCGCGGGACCGTCTCGACGTTGTGGTTCAGGATCTCGGGCTGGGCCTCGACCACGGTCCGGATGTCCGCCTCGCGACCGTTGAGGTCGGAAATGAGGACCTCGATGCTGGTACCGGGGGACGCCAGCCGAGTCTGGCGCACGGTCTCGGCCACGATCCCCGCCCCGCCATCGGGCAGGTCGTCGCGGGCGACCATGGTGATGACCGCATGTCGCAGGCCCATGCGTCGCGCTGCCTCCGCCACCCGACGCGGCTCATCGAGGTCCGTCTCGGGCGGGCGTCCGGTCTCGATGGCGCAGAACCCGCAGTTCCGGGTGCAGACGCTACCCAGCACCATGAACGTGGCGGTGCCCAGCGTCCAGCACTCCCCCTGGTTCGGGCAGCGGGCCTCCTCGCATACGGTATGGAGCGCCTCGTCCCGCAGCAGCCGGCGCAGGCCGGCGTACGTCTCCCCGGCGCCGAGGCGGACCTTGAGCCACTCTGGCCGCCGGCCACCGGGGCCCGCATTCTCGGGGAGCGCCTCACCGGGGCCGGGGAGGCCGCCGTCCAGGTCTGGGCCACCGGGGTACATGACCGCCGACGGGCCGGCGTGACCGGCGGGCTGGCCCAGGACCGACAGCTCGCCCAGTTCCGAGAAATCGCGAGACATGGGTGCCAGTCTAGCGAAGGCGGACGATAGACTCGACGGCGTGGCCATCGACGCTGCCGCCGTGGCGGCTGAGATCGAATCTGCGTTGCGCGTGATCGGGACCCCAGAGCGTGCGGAATCCGAGAAGCGCTACCTGAAGAGCGATCTCGCGTTTCTGGGGACCACGGTGTGGCAGATCCGGGCCGCGGTGAAAGAGGCCCGCCGTGGGCAGGTCCTCGACCACGACCGGCTGGTCGAGCTGGTAACGGTGCTGTGGGCGACGCCGGTCCACGAGCGGCGGATGGCCGCGGTCATGCTCCTCGACGTACATCCCAAGCTGCTGAACGCCGCCGACCTGCCCCTGATAGAACGCCTCATCCGTGAGTCCCGCACCTGGGCGTACGTTGACGCGCTGGCGGGCGACGTCGCAGGCGGCATCCTGACCGCGGACCCCAGCGTGGAGGCCACACTTGATCGATGGGCCGCCGATGCCGACTTCTGGGTCCGCCGCTCGTCACTGCTGGCAGAGCTGCGCCCGCTCCGCGCGGGAGATGACCTCGGCCCGTTCCTCCGCCGCGCCGACGCCATGCTGGACGAGAAGGAGTTCTTCATCCGCAAGGCCATCGGCTGGGTCCTGCGCGAAGTGGGCAAGCGCCGTCCGACCGACGTGGCGACCTGGCTGGCGCCTCGGACAAACCGGGCATCAGGCGTGACCATGCGCGAGGCCGTGCGCTACCTCGCGCCGGGCGATGCGGAACGCCTCATGGCTGCCTATCGGGACCACCGCCCGGCCGACTAGGCTGACCTCGGCCAGGTACAAAAGTCCTAACGAGTACTGGGCGTCCCGGCGGCCCGCTGCACCGCGTGTCCCCGCTCTCCAGCCGGGGGCCGAAATATCCTATCGACCCGAGATCAGCCCTCGCCTACGGTCCTCGATATGTGGCACCCGCGCCTGCCCGACCGCCGAGCGGGGCCCCAGCGTCGACCGATGCTGCTGGCCCTCGTCTACGGCGTCTTCCTGGTGCTCGTCGGCGTCACCGCCACCGCCCTGGTGACCGTCACCGGCACCCACCTGTCGAGTGCGACGGTCAATGCTGCGGTGGGCCGTGATCGGGCGTTGGTCGCGCTGTTCGTCAACGGCAACATCAGCCAGGAAGACGTGGACAGCGATGGACCGACCCGGGCATCGGCTGCCGCGCTCGAGGCCAAGCTGGCGACCCTCATTGCCGCGGACGAGATCCTCCGGATCGACCTGCGCGCGACCGACGGCACCATCCTGGCCAGCACGGCGGCCGGCGTGCGCGGCGACAAGCCAACCGTATCGGCCTCCATGCAATTGGCGCTCAGTGGACAGCCGGCGGTGAACGTCCTCGCTGGCGACGAAGCCACGGACGCCGGTTCTGCCGGGTTCGGCGCCGAGCAGGTGGTCCAGGAGTACCTGCCGCTCAAGTCGGACGCCGGCGAGCCCCTCGCCGTGATCGCGATGTGGCGAGACGCCGCTCCGCTGATGGCCAGCCTCGAGGCCGCGCGCCGAGACATCGTGCTCGTGACCCTGGGCGCGGCGCTGGTCCTCGCGTTGATCCTGTTCGGCGTCTTCCGTGCCGCGCAGAGGCGGATCACCCGCCAACAGGCGGAGCTGATCGACGCCGAGCGGCGTGACCCATTGACTGGTCTGTTGAATCACGGCGCGGTGGTCAACCTCCTGGCCGAGGCAGTGGAGGCGGCCCGGGCAGGCGCCGGCCGGTTCGGCGTGGCGCTGATCGACATCGACAACTTCCGGCTCTTCAACGACACCCACGGCCACGAGGCGGCCGACGAGGTCCTGCTGCGAGTGGCTGACCTCGTCGAATCCGAGGCGGGAGCAGACGATGCGGTCGCCCGCTATGGCCCGGACGAGTTCCTCCTCGTCCTGCCCGGCGCCGCCAGCGCCGAGGTCGAGGCCGCCGTGAACCGAATCCGATCGGCGCTGGCGGAGGTCAGCGTGCAGTTCGGTGACTCGGAGCAGCTTCCGGTCACCATCAGCGCCGGGGTATGCCTGTACCCGAACCATGCCGATTCGGTGACGGAGCTCCTGTCCGCGGTGGCGGTGGCCGTCGGGGAAGCCCGGACCGGTGGTGGCGATGCGGTCTGCGTTGCGTCGATCAGCGACGAGCAGGAGAAGATCGTGTCGGGCAGTTTCGACGTGCTGCAGGGCCTGATCATCGCGGTCGACTCCAAGGACCGATACACCAAGCGTCACTCCGAGGACGTGGCCCGATATGCCGTCTTCCTCGCCGGCCAGCTGGGCCTCGATCCTGACCTGCGGCGCACGATCCAGCTCGCGGGTCTGCTTCACGACGTCGGCAAGATTGGCATTCCCGATCACCTTCTCCGCAAGCCCAGCCGGCTGACCGCGGACGAGGTGCACATCTTCCAGCAGCACGTCGCCCTGGGCGACGCCATCGTCCGGGACATTCCGAACGTCGACCTGGTTCGTGCCGGGATCCGGCACCACCACGAGCGCTGGGATGGCCGTGGCTATCTCGAGGGCCTGGAGGGCGATGCGATCCCGGTTATCGGGCGCATCCTGGCCGTGGCCGATGCGTTCTCGGCCATGACCACCACCCGCCCGTATCGCAAGGCGCTGCCGGTCGAGGAGGCGCTGAAGCGTCTGGGCGATGCCGCGGGCCGGCAGCTCGAAGAGGAGCTCGTGGTCGCCTTCATCAAGGGGATGGAGACGGCGCCGGACGCGCCGTTGCCGGCCGACCGAACGCCCGGTATCTGGCGTCCCGCCCTGTGGATGTCGTGAGCGTGCGTCGGGGGGTCCTGGCCGCGCTCGCGGTCGTCAGCCTGACTGTCGGCTCCGCTGGCGGCGTCCGGGCGGCGAGCCTGTGGACGCTCACGGCTACGCCACTGGTCGCCACCGCCGGCCAGTCCACGACCTTCCACATGCTGGCCGCCAACCTGGTCGGGCCTCCCGCCGGGTGCGTCAACGTTGAGATTCCCAGCAGCTTCGTGATCCAATCCGCCGGCAACGTGGTTGCGTCGGACGGGTCAACCTGGGTCGCCGCGATCGTGGGGACGTGGGTCGAGGTCACCTCCGTATCGGGGATCGACTTCCTCGATCCCCTGGAGTCAGTGAGCTTCGACATCCAGCTGCTGCCCACCCAGGCGGGCACATGGAACTGGAACAACCACGTGCATGTTCCTCAGCAGTGCACGGGCACGGCCTACAACGGGCTGCCGGTCACCGTCGTGGTCGCGCCGGCGATCGTGCCGACGCTGCCGCCGGTCCCGACCCCGATCCCGACGCTGCCGCCGGTCCCGACCCCGATCCCGACGCTGCCGCCACTCCCGACGCCCACTCCACGGCCCGACTCGACGCCCAGCCCGGGGCCTGTGTCGACGCCTCGTCCAAGCCTTGCGCCCCAGCCAGGTGCGGCTGCGGGTCCATCTGCCCCAACCGATGGCGCGGTCCCGGTTGGGGCCATCGCGGACGTGGGCGCCAATGAAACCGGGATTGGCCTCGGCGCCGATGTGCTCGCCTTGCTGGATGCGCCGCTGGTCTTGTTCGTACCCGGCGCCGTGGTGGGCGTGCCGGGGCTCCTCGTCCTGCTGTGGGTTGCCCTGCAGGCGGTCGGCGCCCTGGCCTGGATCCCCGCCGTGCGGCGGATGAGCGGGGAACCGCTCGCCGCGCGCCGGCGACGGAGGCGACCAGCCCAGACTTAGGCCAGCGAGGTCTCCGTGTCCCAGCCCTCGAGGCGCTTGCGCACGTCGGTCAGGAAGTAGCCCACCTGGGCCCCGTCCAGGACCCGGTGATCGAACGAGCAAGTCATGTTCATCAAGTGCCGGACCGCGATGACGTCCGCGCCGTCGACCTCGATGACCCGCGGCCGTTTGACGATGGCCTCCATGGACAGGATGGCGACCTCGGGCGCATTGATGATCGGCATGGATGAGACCGATCCGAACCAACCAGTGTTGTTGACGGTGAACGTCCCGCCCTGGATCTCATCCAGCTTGAGCCGATTCGCGCGGGCGCGCGCCGCCAGGTCCTGGACGCGGCGGTTGACCCCGCTGACGGAAAGCTGGTCGGCATCCTGGATGACCGGCACCACCAGCCCGTTTTCGACAGCGACCGCAATTCCGATGTTGGTCCGATGCTTGAGGATGATCCGATCCCCGGCGAACTGGCTGTTCAAGGTCGGATGCTGGCGAAGGGCTTCGGTGACGGCTTTGACCACCACGGCGACGTAGCTGATGCCGATCGCCTCGCGCGCCTTGTAGGCCTCGTTGTTCGCCTCCCGCCACCGGACGACGTTGGTCATGTCGACCTCAACCACGGTGTACGCGTGGGGGACGGTCTGCTTGACCTGGGTCATCTTGGCCGCGATGGCCTTCCGCATCTGGCTCATCGGCCACTCGACGTCGCCGCTGGTCGGGGCCGGAATCGGCTCTGGTGCGGGAGCGGCGGGTGCCGGGGCAGGGGCAGGGGCAGGAGCAGATGAGGGAGCGGGCGGCGCAACGGCAGCTGGCGCGGGTGGCGGCGCTGGTGCCGCTGGTGCCTCGGGCATGGGTGCAGGTGCCGGCTCCGACGGCGTCGCCTGGGGCGGTTGTGCAGCCTCAGGAGTCGGAGTCGGCTCAGGGACCGGCGCTGACGGGGCGGCCTGCTGGGCGGCCACGAAGGCCAGAACGTCGTCGCGCGTCACGCGGCCACCCGCCCCCGTGCCCGAAATCTGGGTGACGTCCAGGTCGTGCTCGCGCACCAGGCGACGAACGGCGGGCGTCATCCGCATGGCGGCGTCACCAGGGACGGTGTCAGCAGACTCCACCGCCGATTCCGCGGGCTGGGGTTCTGCCGCGGGCTCGGGTTCTGCCGCGGGCTGGGGTTCTGCCGTGGCCTCGGGAGCTGGTGTCGCCACGGCCTCCGCCGGGGCTTCGGCGACCGCCGGCTCCGGCTCCTCTGCGGCCTCCGCAACCGGCTCAGGCTCTGCGGCAACGGTCTCAGACTCGGCCGCAATCGGCTCCGGTTCCGCTGGGGCTTCGGCGACCGCCGGCGCCGGCTCAGCCGCGGGTTCGGCCTCGGCAGCTGGTTCCGCCTCTGCCTCGGGCGGATCCTCCTGCTCGACCGCGGCGATCGGTGCCGGCGTTTGGGCCGTCGCGTCAACCGCCCCGTCAGCCGCTGCGGGGGCTTCGCCATCCTCGGCGATCTCGGCCAGCGGCGTTCCCACCTTTACCGTCTCACCGTCGGGGACCAGGATGCTGGTCACCACCCCGCCGACCTCGGCCGGGACCTCGGCATTGACCTTGTCGGTCACGACCTCGAACAGCGGGTCGTATTGCGCGACCGAGTCGCCCACTTTGACCAGCCAGCGCTCGATGGTGCCCTCGGTCACCGACTCGCCGAGCTGGGGCATCTTGATCGTGGTCGACATCGGTGCAGAAGACTAGCCGATTCAGTAGGCGGCCAGCGTCCGGGCCGCCTCGACGATGCGCTCCGGGTTGACCATGAACCACTCCTCGAGGTCGTGGTGGTACGGCACGGCAGGCACCTCTGGCCCGGCCAGGCGGGTCACCGGCGCGTCCAGGTGCTCGAAGCCCTGCTCGGCGATGATCGCCGCCACCTCGCCCCCGAAGCCCCCGAATTGGTTTGCCTCGTGCACCACCAGGGCCCGCCCGGTGCGCTCCACGGAGGCCAGCACCGTCTTCGTGTCCAGCGGCCGCAGCGTCCGGAGGTCGACCACCTCGGCCTCCACTCCCTCACCGGCCAGCGTCTCGGCCGCCTCGAGGGCGCAGAAGCGCATGTAGCCGTAGCAGAAGATCGACAGGTCCGACCCGGGCCGCACGACCGCCGCCGGTCCGATGGGGACCAGCCCGTCGCCGTCATCGGGCACCTCGGCCTTGAACAGGCGATACGTCTTCTTGTGCTCGAAGAACATGACCGGATCGGGGTCGCGGATGGCGGCCTTGAGGAGCCCGTAGGCATCGGCCGGGGTGCCCGGCGCGACCACCTTCAGGCCCACCGTCGCCGTGAAGTAGGACTCGTTCGACTGGCTGTGGTACAGCGCCCCGTGGACCCCGCCGCCGTACGGCATGCGGATGACCATCGGTACCCCAAACGCACCGTTCGAACGGAATCGCATTCGCGCGATCTCGCTCACGATCTGGTTGAAGCCGGGATACACGAAGTCGGCGAACTGCATTTCGGCAATGGGCCGCAGGCCGTACAGGGCGGCCCCCATGGCGGCGCCCGCGATCAGGCCCTCGCTGACCGGGGTGTCGAGGACGCGCCTGTCCCCGTACTTGGCCCACAGGCCCTCGGTGGCTCCAAAGACGCCACCCTTGCGGCCCACGTCCTCGCCCAGGACCATGACCCGCTCGTCGGCAGCCAGCTCCTCGTCCATCGCCCGCCGGATGGCCTCCAGGATGTTCAGCTCGGCCATGTCACGATCCGTCCGCGTACACGTGGCGCAGGATGTCTGTCGGATCGGGGTCGGGGTGGGCTTCGGCCCGCGCCGCCGATTCGACCACGTGGGCCTTGACGTCCGCCCGCAGCGCCTCGTCCGCTGCCTCGTCGAGGAGGCCCCACTCCTGCAGGTTCGCCGCCAGGCGGGGGATCGGGTCGCCCTCCTTGAGCGCTTCAACTTCAACGGCGTCGCGGTACCGGCGATGGTCATCATCCGAGGAGTGGCTCGTAAGCCGCACGACGTGGGCCTCGATGAGCGTTGGACCGCCGCCGGTGCGCGCCCGCTCGTGCGCGTCGACGCCGGCGGCGTAACAGGCCAGCAGGTCGCCGCCGTCCACGTCGACCCCGGGGAAGCCGTAACCGGATGCGCGGGCTGCGACCGACCCGCCGCCCACCTGTCGCTCGAGCGGGACGCTGATGGCGTACCCGTTGTTCTCGCACACGAAGATGACCGGCAGGCGGTGGACCCCGGCAAAGTTCATGGCCTCGTGGATCTCCCCCTGGTTCGCGGTGCCCTCCCCGAAGTAGGTGATGGCCACCGCGTCGTCGCCGCGGACCCAGGCGCCCATCGCCAGACCCACCGCATGGAGGACCTGGGTGCCGACCGGCGAGCTGACGCTCAGGATGTTGTGCGCCGCGGCCCCGTAGTGGCCGGGCATCTGGCGGCCACCGGAGGAGATGTCATCCGCCTTGGCCAGGTGGGCGGTGATGATGTCCTCGGCCGTCATCCCGAAGCTCATGGCGGCCGCGATGGACCGATAGTACGGCGCCATCCAGTCGTGGTGGGGGCGGAGCGGCCGGCTGACCCCGACCTGCGCCACCTCGTGCCCCTGGACGCTGATGACGAACGCGATCTTGCCCGCTCGCTGCATGAGCCACATCCGTTCGTCGACGGCCCGGGCGGTGAGGATCTGGCGGTACATCGCCAGGACGTCCTCATCGGTCAGGCCCACCGCGTGGTGGGGTGCGGTCTGGATGTCGATTTCGGTCATCGTCAGTTGTGCAGGGCGACCCCGTCGACGGCCAGGGCGGCCTCGGCCAGGACCTCGGTCAGAGTCGGATGGGCGTGCACCGACAGGGCGATCTCCTCCGCCGTCCCCTCCACCAGGCGGGCAAAGGTGGGCTCTGCCAGCAGGTCGCCGGCATGCGGACCGATGATATGCGCCCCGAGGAGCCGGCCGGTCTGCGCCTCGGCCACGAACTTCGCGAACCCGTCAACCTCGCCCACGATGGTCGCCTTGCCCAGCGCGCGGAACGGGAAGCTGCCCACCTTTACCGCCAGCCCCTGCTGAGCCGCGTCCGCCTCGCTCAGCCCCACGCTGGCGATCTCGGGCCGGCAGAACGTGACGCGCGGCATGAGGTCCATCCGGACCGGCTCGGTGTCAAGCCCGGCGATGGTCTCGACCGCGACGATTGACTCGTGGCTGGCGACGTGGGCCAGGGCATACCCGGGGACGATGTCGCCGATGGCGTACAGGTGCGGGACGCCGGTGCGCATGTGGTCATCGACCAGCACGAAGCCGCGATCGGTCCGCAGGCCATCGATCTGCTCCAGTCCGATGTTCTCGGTGACCGGTCGGCGGCCGATGGCGATCAGGATCCAGTCGCTCTCGATATCGATCCGCGCGCTTCCGTCATTGGCCACGATCGTGTGCCGAATCCCGGTCTCGGTCCGCTCCAGCGACGCGGGATCGATGGTGGACCCGGCGTGGATCGCCATCCCTCGCTTGCGGAACAGGCGACTCAGCTCCTTGCTGATGTCGGGGTCCTCGAGCGGGACGACGCGATCCATGAACTCGACCAGCCGCACCTCCGCTCCCAGGTCCCCATACAGGCTCGCCCATTCGACGCCGATCGCGCCCGCACCCACGATCGTCACCGATCGGGGCAGGTTGTCGCGGCGCAGGGCTTCGTCCGAGTCGATGACCCGGTCCTGGTCAGCCTCCAACCCGGGCAGGGGCCGGGGTGCGCTGCCGGTGGCCAGGATCAGATCGGTGGCGCTGGCCTCTACGTCTGCCAAGCCGCCGCCTCCGATACGGACACTGGTCGGGCCGGTCAGGACCCCGTGGCCGCGGAGGACCGTCACCGCGTTCTTCTTCATCAGGAACTCGACGCCCTTGACGTGCTTGTCCCGTACCGCATCGCGTCGTTTGCCGAGCATCGCCGGATCCAGGCCAATGCCCTCCGACCCGGTCAGGCCGAACTCGTGACCGAGCTCCCGGACCCGATGCAGCAGATCCGCCGACTCGAGGAGCGCCTTGGAGGGGATGCAGCCGCGGTTCAGGCAGGTTCCGCCCAGCTTGTCCCGCTCCACGATCGCGACCTTCATCCCTAGCTGTGCGGCGCGGATGGCGCCCACGTAGCTCATCCCCCCGCCCAGGATCAGCAGGTCGTAGCGATGCTCGTCGGTCATGCCGTGCGCTCCAGGCTGCGGCCCTCGTAGGTCGCGAACGCCACGCGCCACGGGTCGGGCACGCGGATCGGCCGCTCGGTGGCGTACTCGTAGGCCACCAGGACGGTCGTCGCCTCCGCCGCCAATCGGTCGCCCGCATCAGGCCCCGTCCCGGCCGTCATCCGATGCGACAGGCTGAAGCTGGTGTTGCCGACCCAGTCCACTCGGGTGCCGATCTCCACTTCCTGGCCGAACAGGATGGGCGCCCGGAAGTCGACCTGGAGCGCGGCCAGGATGAGTGGCAGGTGCTGGGGGGTGTCGACGTGCAGATTGTCGATCAGGTACCGGATCCGCGCCTGCTCGAGGTAGGTGACGAACGCCGCATTGTTTACATGGCCGAACGCGTCGATGTCCCGGAACCGGACCTCCAGCCGGGTGTGGTGGCGGAATGAATCGGTCACGGGGGACCGATTCTAGCGGTCACAGCGCTTCATCGATCCTCAGCACCAGGCCTGCCAACAGGCTTATCCGAGGCACGACACTGGCCAGGTCGAGCCATTCGGCCGGACCATGATCGTCGCCGCCGATGGGCCCCAGCCCGTCCAGGGTGGGCAGCCCTGCGGAGGCGGTGGTGTTGGCGTCCGACGCACCCCCGGTCGCCGCGTCGCGGACCGCGAATCCCAGGTCGCCGGCGATGGCCTGGGCCAGGTCCACCAGGCGCCCGGTCTCCGGGGATTTCTCCATCGGCGGATGGGAGGCCGTGACCCGGAGCTCAGCCGAGGTGTCCGCGACATGGGGGGTGGCGACGAGCTCGCGCAGCGCATGCTCGGCATCGGCGAACTCGGCCGCGGTCGCCGCCCGCAGGTCGACCTCGAGCTTGCAGCGATTGGCGACCACGTTGGGGCGCGTCCCGCCCGCGATGGTGCCCACGTTGCAGGTGACCGACGGCCAGCGGCCGTTCAGTCCGTGCAATGCCTCTACCATCCGAGCCGCGGCCAGGATGGCGCTCCGCCCCTTCTCCGGCTCCACCCCCGCGTGCGCCGCCCGGCCGCTGATGGCGACCTCCAGGTCGGCGATGCCCTTCCGGGCGCTCACGAGGTCCCCGTTGGCCCGCGCGCACTCGAGCACCAGCGCGGCGTCGTGTTCGGCGGCCAGGGCCCGAATGACCGGGCCCGATAACGGGGAGCCGATCTCCTCGTCCGGGTTGGCGACGAACGTGACCGATGGTCGATGGCCCGCCGCCCGCAGCGCATCAAGTGCCGTCAGTCCGGCCAGCAGTCCGCCCTTCATGTCGGACACGCCCGGGCCACGGGCCGTGTCGCCCTCGATCCGGAACGGGCGCTCGGCCGCGGTGCCCGGCTCGAACACGGTGTCCATATGGCCGATCAGGAGCAGTCGTGGCCCGGTCCCGTCCAGTCGGCCGACCACCAGGTCGCCGAGCGGTCGACCGTCGGGCGCAGCACCGCCGCCCGTCCGGGCCACCTGTCCGCCCATTGCCGTCAGGCGCTCGACCACGAGATCCGCCACCCGGTTCACGCCATCCGGGGTGTACGAGCCGCAGTCGATGTTGACCACCCGCTCGAGGTCCGTCAGGTAGGCCGGCACCCGCTCGACGACGTGGTCGCGGATGGCGGACAGGGGCGAGTTGGACGGCATGCGGCCGAAACTATACTGGCCGCCATGCCCCCCGACCGCGCGGCCAAGCCAGCCGTCGAGCTGCTGGAGCTGCGGGTCCTGGAGGGGCCGAATCGGTTTGCGAACCGGCCGGCGATCAAGATCGAGTTCCAGGGTGACCCCGAGGCGGTGATGGGCGTCGCCCGCGCCGCCGGGGAGGCCGTACGGCGCCTGCACCACGGGCTGGGTGTTCCTGCTCCGAGAGTCGTGTTCCGGGAATCGGAGGACGGGCGTCGAGCCCTGGCCGCCTTCGCCTGGCGGCGACGGGTCATCGCGCAGGCGATCGCCGGTGCAGCGGCCCGCCTGGCGTTGGGAACGGGCAACGAGCGGCGGGAACGGCGGGAGCTGCAGGCCCTGCGAGCCGTGGCCGACGGCCCGCGCCCGGCGCTCCCCACCCCGCGGGTCCCGATCGTGGCCATCACCGGCACCAACGGCAAGAGCACCACGACCCGCCTCATTGCCCACGTGGCCAGCGAGGCCGGGATGGTGGTGGGGATGACCAACTCGGACGGGATCTACCTTCGCGGCGAGCTGATCGAGGCCGGCGACTGGACCGGCTTCGGCGGCGCCGGACGCATCCTGGCCGAGCCGGAGCTCGACCTGGCGGTCCTCGAGACGGCTCGGGGCGGGATTCTGCTGCGGGGAATCGGCTACCAGCGCAACGACGTTTCGGTGGTGACCAACGTCAGCGCCGACCACCTGGGGCTCCAGGGAATAGACACCCTCGACGAGCTGGCCGAGGTCAAGGGCGCCGTCGTGCGCATCACCCGCCGTGGCGGATGGGCGGTCCTCAACGCGGAGGACCCCCGGGTGTGGGCCATGCGCCTTCGCACCCACGCCCGGCCATACGCCTTCAGCCTCGACCCGCGGGCTCCCGGGGTGGCCGAGGCGCTGCGGGCCTGGGGGCGGGCCGCGGTCCTGCATCGGGGTCATCTGGTCCTCCGAAGGCGCGGCGCCCGCGGCATCAGCGTCGCGTCGGCCGCGGATCTGCCGGTGGCGTTCGCCGGCCTGTCCCGGTACAACATCGCGAACGCCCTCGCTGCGGCCGCCGCCTGCGACGCCCTGGGTATCCCCCTCGATAAGATCGCCTCCGGGCTGGCCTCCTTTTCCCAGGACCAGGCGATCAACCCGGGCCGGCTGAACCTGTATGGCCGCCACGGCGTGCTGGTCCTGGTGGACTTCGCCCATAACGAGGCGGGGCTGGCCGGCCTGCTCGACGTCTGCGCGCGGCTGTCCGGCGCGCGCGGCCGCGTCCGGCTGGGGCTGGGGACGGCCGGGGACCGCAGCGACGAGATCCTGCATCAGATGGCCCGGTTGGCGGGTAGCCGGGTCGACGATCTGGTCATCTGCGAGAAGCGGCATTACCTCCGCGGCCGGGACCTGGCCGAGATGAACGCCATCTTCCGCCGCGGAGCAGCGGACGGGGGCTACGCCGAGCGCATCCCGACCTACCGCACCGAGCTCGGGGCCCTCAAGGCCCTCTTGGCGCGCAGCCGCCGGGGTGACGTGGTCGCGGTCATGAGCCACCTGGAGCGTGATGCGATCTTCGCCTGGCTGGCGAAGGCGGAATATCGACCCGTCTCGCTGCCGCGGCTGCGCGCGTTGGTCGCCGCCCGGCGCGCACCCGGCTAGCGGGGCGCCGCCTCAGGCATAGGGTTCTTCCTCGTCGTCGACGTCGGCCGAGGTGCCGGAGCCGGGGTCCTCCGCCCCGCTTCCGTCTGTGTCGCCGGACGGCGTCCCGTGGCGCCGATGCTGGAGCTCCTTCCAGGCCAGGTTGGCGTGGTCCACGCACAGCACGACCAGGTCGCCATCGCGGCCCATGTCCAGCGCCTGGCGGGTGGCCTCCAGCTCATCCAGCACCGTCTCGACGGCACGGCAGCGCGCCCCGTCGCGTATTCCGGCCTCGATGCCCTCGCGGACGAGGTCCGCCGTCGTGCCCCGCTTGCGGCCGCGGGGGTTGGCATCCTCCCGGATCACGATCGTGTCGAAGAACGAGGAGGCCACGCGCCCCAGCTCGCGGATGTCGCGGTCGCGCCGGTCGCCGGCGGTGGCGATGACGCCGATCCGGTGTCCCGTTACGAGTGGATGGTGTCCGTTGGACGTCTCGGCCGCCAGCGCCTCGATGAAGGCGCCCAGGGCGGTCATGGCGTGCGGATTGTGAGCGTAGTCGACCAGCACGCGGTACCCGTCCAGCTCGAACAGATTGAGCCGGCCAGGCGCCTGGAAGTAGGACGAGGCGAAGGTCCGGAGTCCCTGCCGGATGTCGTGCAGGTGCGCGCCGACGGCCCAGGCGGCGGCGGTGGCGGCCAGCGCGTTGACGACGTTCATCCGGGCCCGGCCCTCGTACGTGGCCGGGATCAGGTGGGTCCATACGAGTGGCAGGCTCTTGCGGCCCTGGCGCAGGACGATCATCTCGCCGTTCCGCCCTGGCTCCACGGTGACGGCCCGGCGACCGCGCGATGCCTGACGGCGGAGCGTCTCGTGGTCGGGATTCAAGCTGAAGTAGATGACCGCTCCCGAGCAGGCGGCGGCCATCTTGGCGACCAGGGGATCGTCGGCGTTGAGGACCGCGGACCCGTCCCGCGGCACGGCCTCCACGATGACCTGCTTGACCGCGGCCAGCTGGCGCAGGCTGGTGATGCCGCCCAGGCCCAGGTGGTCGGCTGCCACGTTCAGCACGACTGCCACGTCGTTCCGCTGGTAGCCCAGCCCCTCGCGCAGGATCCCGCCCCGCGCCACCTCGAACACGGCCGTGTCGACCAGCGGGTTCTGGAGCACCATCGACGCCGACCTGGGGCCGCTCATGTCCCCCCGCCGGATGACGCGCCCATCGATGAAGATGCCGTCGGTGCTGGTCATCCCGACCTTGCGGCCCATGCCCCGCAGGATGTGGTTGATCATCCGGGCGGTGGTGGTCTTGCCGTTGGTGCCGGTCACCGCCACGATCGGGATGCGGGACGCCGAACCGGGCGGGAACAGCATGTCGATGACCGGCTTGGCGACGTACTGGGCCTCGCCTTCGGTCGGGTGGGTATGCATCCGGAACCCGGGCGCGGCGTTGACCTCCACGATGCCGCCCCCGGTCTCGCGGACCGGCACGCTGATGTCGGGGCAGACGAAGTCGATGCCGGCGATGTCGAGCCCGATGACCTTGGCCGCCTGCTCGGCGATCTCCGCGTTCTCAGGGTGGATCTCCTCGGTTCGGTCGATGCTGATGCCGCCGGTACTCATGTTCCCGGTCCGCTTCAGGTACACCCGCCGTCCACGAGGGGGGACCGTGTCGAGGGCGTGGCCCTGCTCGGCGGCGTATGTGACCGCCTCCTCATCGAGCACGATCCGGGTCAGGACCTTCTCGTGGCCGATGCCGCGTCGTGGGTCGGCGTTCGTGACCTCGACCAGCTCCGCGAGGGTGTGCTTCCCGTCCCCCTCCACGTGAGCGGGCACTCGCTCCGCGACCGCGCGCAGCACCCCGCCGATGACCAGACAGCGGTAGTCGTTGCCGACCAGGAACGACTCGACCACCACACCGCCGTAACGGGACTCTGCTCGGGCGGTCGGGTAGGCGGCGCGAACGGCCGCTTCATCGGCCAGGTTCAGCATCACCCCGCGCCCGTGGTTGCCGTCGATGGGCTTGATGGCGACCGGATACCGGACCCGGCCTGACGCGGCTACCGCCTGGTCGACGCTGCGCACCAACTCGGATCGCGGCACGGGCACGCCGGTGGCCGCCAGAAGGCGGTTGGTGAGCTTCTTGTCCTGCGCGATGTCCACTCCCAGCGAACTGGTGTGCGACGTCATCGTGGCCCGGATGCGCTTCTGGTGGCGGCCGTGGCCGAGCTGCACCAGGGACTCCTCGTTGAGCCGGATCCAGGGGATGTCGCGCAGGTTCGCCTCGTCCAGGATGGCCTGGGTCGACGGCCCGAAGGCCGCCCGCTCGGCGAGCCGGACGAGCTGCTCGAACTCCGCCGCGTAGGCGAATGCCGGATCCGGCTCGACCAGGTGGTTGACGAGCCGGACCGCCAGGCGACCGGCGGCCAGGCCCACGCTCTCCTCGGCGTAGGAATAGATGACGTGGTAGCGGCCCGGCTGTCCGGTGGACCGCGTCTTTCCACGCCCGACCTCGGTGCCGGCATCGCGCTGGATCTGGAGCGCAATGTGCTCGGCCACGTGGCCCAGCCAGGTGCCGTCGCGAAGCCGGTCCTGGAAGCCGCCCGGACGCCCGGTTCCGCACGAGTGCTGAGCCACTCCGGGCACAACCGCCAGCAGACGCTCGGCGAATCCCGGCAGCCGGTTGGTGGGCCACTCCTCCAGCGGGCCAAGGTCCACCACGAGCTTGATGGTCGGCTCGTAAGACCAGTAATTCGGCCCCCGGTAGACGCGTTGCTGGACGATGCGCAGGGTGCCGCCCGGGCCCTGGGCCTCGGACGCTGCGGGGCGGCGCGGGCGTCGGCGGCCGGAGGCGGGAGCGCGGGTCACTCGCTGGCTTCCTCGAGGGGTCGCGATCGGGTCCCGCGGCGACGCGCGCGCTCCGGGGCGGTGTCATCGGCCCCCTCGGCGGCGATGCGCCGGATCAGGCGCCGGGTCCGCTCGCCCGCGGCGTGAGCCGCGGCCAGCTCGCGGTCGGTGGCGTCCACCGGTCGGAGGGTGGCGCGCAGCTGACGCCGGCGCAGGTCGAATCGGTATCCCGACGGCAGGCTGTGGAGGATGACGCCGCTGACCATGATCGGCCGATAGCGCTTGGCCTCATAGGCATCGGTTTGGAGCCTGGCAGGGTCGAGGATGGTGACCGATCCCCTCCCGATGACTTCCAGCACCCCGCTGGGTCCGACCACCGCCGCGGTGTCCTCGTCGATCCCGATCCCCAGCAGGCCCGGCGAGAGGGCAACCAGCGCGAGCAGGCGCCCGATCCGGTTGCGCTGCTCGAAGTGCTGGTCGATGACCACCCCCGGCAGGAGGCCCAGCCCGGCGCTCATCTGGGTCATGCGCTGCTTGGGAGTGGCACCGCCCGCTCCGAAGGCGACCATGTGGCTGGCCATGGCCGACGCGCCCGCACTCGTCCCGGCCACCACCAGCCCGTGACGGTGTCGTTCGGCCACGGCGCGGCCCAGGCGGGTTCCGCCCACCACGCTCGACAGCCGCAGCTGGTTGCCGCCGGTCAGAAATACGGCGGTCGCGTCGCGCACCAGCTCGGCTGCGCGGAGCGTGTTCGCTTCCTCGCGGAGCAGCGGACGCAGGCTGACGACCTCGGCTGCCCCGAGCGTGCGGAACAGCGAGGCGTACAGGTCAGTCGCCTCCTCGCCCAGCGAGGAGGCCGTCGAGACGATCAGGATCCGCGCTTCGGGGCCCCCGGCCAAGGTGATGAAGCGGGTCAGGATTGTACGGTGCCGAAGCTTGTCCTCCGCGCCGCCGATGATCACCAGCTGGCCGGCGCGGGGCCGCGCTAGGCGGGCGGTCGCAGCCATATGTACGGGAGCATAGCAACCTCGACCCCGCCTGCGGACCCGTACACTCGTGGGATGGCCTCCTCGGCGGACGTCCTCTACCAGGACCTGGATTACTACGCTGTGCTCGACGTGGACCCCGACGCCACCGCCGATCAGTTGCGGGTTGCATTCCGTCGGGCCGTCCTCCGTCACCACCCCGACCGCAGCGGCGCGCCCCCCGGATTGGCCACGCGCCGGACCTCGCTCCTCAACCGGGCCTGGTCCGAGCTGCGTGACCCGGCCCGCCGCCGGCAGTACGACGGCGCGCTGTCCCGCGGCGTGGCGGGCACTCTCGCCTGGCCGGTGGCGCTCGGGGAACCGGTGCCCGCGCGATCGCGGCGCGTGCGCCGCCCGGCGCGGAGTGCTGGCGAGCCCGCTGAGCCCAGTCCGTGGCACCAGCCGGCCTGGCGATCGGTGGCTGGATTTCGGGTGCCGGCGGCGGTCTTCCTCGCCGATCCCGACGCACAGCGCCGCTGGATCGTGGAGCATTTCATCGACGGCCAGGACTGGCGCGATCACCGCGAACGGTACTGGCTGCGGTTCGCCCGCACGTACTACCGAGAGCGAGGTCGCCTCGAGGACTGGGCCGGCACTGCGGAGCGCTTGGTGGAGGTGGACCCCGCGTTCGACACGCTGGCCCGCGCCGGGCTGCGCGAAGCGTACGTGGCGACCGACCGGCATCTGGCCGGCGCCACATTTCTCGCCGAGCTCGGTGGCAGGTGGCCCGATGGGACCGCCCCGCGCATCTGGCTCGTTCGAGAGCAGCACGCCCTGCTGGTCGATTTCCGGGAGCGTCACGTGCGTCGAGGGCCGCCCGCTGAGCGGGCCGCGAACGCGGATCTCTTGCTCGATTACCTCGATGGCCTCGCCATGGAGCCGACCTTTGCCGACCTGCGCGCGGCCCACCTCGCCCATCGTCGGGCCGGGAACAGCGAGCGAGCGGTGGCCATCCTCGAGCGCCTCCTGGCGGCGTCGGTCATCGACGGCGACGGGTGGTACGCGCGAGTCCAGCTCCTGACCGAGGCCGGCCAGCTGGAGCAGGCGTCCGCGCTGCTGGCCGAGATCGCCCGGGGCGAACACCCCGACGCCCTCGATTCCCGCCTCGTCCGCGGTCAGCCGTCGCAACGGATGTCGCGAGCCCGGGATCGGCTGGTCCGCGCGCAGCGCCGCGCTTCGAGCTAGTCGTCCGCGGGCCGAACCACCTCGATCGGTCCCAGGTCAGCCGCCTCGAGATCGGGTCGCACGCGCGCCGCATCCCCGGCCAGCACGATGAGCGCATCGGCCGGTCGAAGCAGGTCGACCGCCGCATCGTGAACCTGGACCGGGCCCACAGCCTCGATCCGGTCACGGTAGGTGGCCCACCAGTCGTGGTCCAGCCCGTACACCGCAATCGGCTCGATCCCGGCCGCCGCGCCTCCGGTCGTCTCGAAGCGGAGGGGGAATACACCGATCAGGAAGTCGATTACCTCGCGCAGCTCCGCCTCGTCGGGCGGGGCCGCCCGCATCCCCTCCACCAGCGCCAGTGTCTCGCGCACGGCGTCCGCGGTGACCTCGGTCTGTACCGCGGCGCGCGCGCTGAATGGTCCGGCCGCCCGCCGCATGTCGAATGCCGCGCGGGCGCCGTAGGTGTACCCGAGCTCCTCGCGCAGCCGCTGGTTCAGGCGGCTGCTGAACGTACCGCCCAGGAGGGCGGCCATGACGAGGGCCGGGAAGTAATCCGGATGGCTCCGCTCGATGCCGACATGGCCGACCCGCAGCTCGCTCTGGACCGACCCCGGCCGGTCCACGACCACGATCCGCCGGCCTCCCCGGTCGGCCACCGGAATCGTGCGGTGGCCTGGGCTCGTCCCGTCCCAGTCGCCGAGCGTGGCTTCCGCCGCGCGTACGACGTCGTCGACGCGGACCGGGCCGGCGACCACGAGATGGGCACGGTCCGGTCGCCAGTGCCTCGCGTGATGGGCACGGGCCTGCTCCACGGTCAGGGGTTCGACCGTCTCCGGCGTGCCCGCCGACAGGCGCGCGTACGGAGAGTCATCGGCGTAGACGGCCCGGAGGAACCATTCGTCCGCCAGACGTCCGGGCTCGGAGCGAGATTGGAGGATGTCGGCCAGTCTCTCCTCACGCAGGCGGTCGAATTCGCCCTCGTCGAAGCGCGGCTCTCGAACCATCTCGGCCAGCAGCTCGAGACCAGCCGGATAGCGGTCGGCCAGGGCGCTGAATCCGGAGCGCGCGACGTCCCACGACGAGTCGGCGAAGATCTCGATCCCCAGCCGTTCGGTGGCCTCGGCGAAGGCATGGCCGTCCAGTCGCCGGGTGCCGGTGACCAGGGTCTCGGCGGTCAAGGCCGCGATCCCGCCCTCCGGCTCGGATTCGGCGGCGGCCCCGCCGTCCACCAGGAGCTGGACGCTCACCAGCTCACGGTCGGGGAGCGGCACGACCCACAGCGTCAGCCCCTGGCCCAACGGCCGGTGGGTGAAGTCGGGGAAGTGATACGGGCGCGGCGGGCCCGGCGCCGGGCGGAGCGCGTTGGGCGGGGTCATGCCGCATCCTCCGCGGCGTCCTCGGCGGGGATGTAGGTCAGCACCAGGCGGTTGTCCGCCCCAGCACGATCGGCCATCGCCTGCCGAACCTGCCCGGCCGTTACCGCGTCGTAGCGCTCGATCTCGGTGTTCACCATCTCGGGCCGATCGAACAGGCAGGCGTACTGGCTGAGCCGATCCGCGCGCTCACCTACCTGCTCCAGGCCCTGCTCCGCGGCAGCGGCGTGGAGGGTCCGGACCCGGGCCAGCTCATCGTCGGTCGGTCCGTCCGTCGCAAGGCGAGCGACGTCGTCCAGGAGCTGCGCCTCGAGGGTGTCGACTTCGATCTCAGGTCGGGCGGTGGCCCACACCGCCAGCACGGTCGAGCCGCCGGCCCACGGGAACACGAAGGCGGCCACATCGGCGGCCAGCTGGCGCTCGCGCACCAGGGACCGGTACAGGCGTGAGGCGCGACCGGTGCCCAGCAGGTCGCTGACCACGTCGAAAGCCTGGTGGCCCTCCGTCCCGAAGGGCGGAATGCGGTACGCGACGTGAACCCGCGGGAGCTCGACCTGGTCGGGAACCACCTCCCGAACCTCGCCTCCCAGGCTGTCGGGAACGTCCATGATCGGCGAGGGCGGCAGGTCCGGGTTGGCCGGAATGGGCCCGAAATGGCGCCCGACGGCGGCAAGCGCCGCCTCGGGATCGAAATCCCCGGCCACGGTCAGGACCGCGTTGTTGGGGGCGTAGTAGGTCGCGAAGAACCGGCTCACGTCTTCCAGCGAGGCAGCCGACAGGTCTTCCATGGAGCCGATGGTCGAGTGGTGGTACGGATGGCCCTCCGGCCACAGCAGCGCCTGCATGCGCTCCTCGGCCGTGCCGTACGGCTGGTTGTCGACCGACGAGCGCCGCTCGTTCTTGACCACGTCGCGCTGGTTGTCGAGCTTCTCCTGGGTCATGGCCGGCAGGAGGCTGGCCATGCGATCGGATTCGAGCCACAGGGCCAGCTCCAGCTCGTGGCTGGGGAGCGTCTCGAAGTAGTTGGTCCGATCGGTCCAGGTCGAGGCATTCAGGGTGCCGCCCACCCCGTTGACCATGGCGAAATGCTCGCCCTTGGCCACGTTGGCCGAGCCCTGGAACATCATGTGCTCGAACAGGTGGGCGAAGCCTGTCCGCCCCCGCTCCTCGTGCCGGCTGCCCACGCCGTACCACAGGTTGACAGCGACGATCGGGGTGCGCCCATCCGGCGACAGAATCACGCGCAGGCCGTTGTCCAGCCGATGCCGCTGGATGGGAATGTGGGCCATGGCGCGTGCCTCGCGAGCTTGTGCGGCGACCGGAACGGGCCCGCGGAAGCAGACCGTCGCGACGCCATGGATTCGGATGGTGAGCGCCCAGGGATTCGAACCCTGAACCTAGTGATTAAGAGTCACTTGCTCTGCCGTTGAGCTAGGCGCCCCGCCGGATGATGCCCGCCCGCGGCGCGGCACGCAACTACTGGACGGGTCGCCCCGGACCGCCGCCCGGCTCGGGCGCGTCACCGTAATGCTGGTCCACGAATCGGTCCATCACATCGGTGTCGATCTCGTCGAGGTACAACAGCCAGGTCCAGGCCAGCATGGCCATCGGATGGCCAAAATCGGACCCCGTCCAGGGGGCGACGATCACCTTGAAGCGCTCGGTCGCATTCCACGAGCGAGTGAAGGTCTCGAGCGCGTCGATCTGCTCGGCGGTGACCTGGTCGGCCTGGTACCAGATCACGATCCCGCCGTGCTCGAGATTGTGGATGGCCGGCTCCTGGGGTTGGGCAGTCGTGTAGACGCCCCAGGGCAGGGGGTGGTCCCAATGCGGGCCCGAGGCCGCGGGCGTTGATGAATACGGACCGCCCGCGGTGCCGTCGGCGATATGGTCCCGACCGTCCATCGCCTGCGCCACACCCACTGACGCCGAAGCGCCCGGCGCCAGGAGGGCAAATATGAGGATCGCCGACAGGCCGGCTATCACCAATGCCCCGATGCCGACGATGGCCAGGGTCGTCCCGCTCAGCCGGCTGGCGCCGTTCGACCCCACGCGGCGCCCGAGGGCAGCCTCGGTAGCGCGGGTTCGGCGCTGGGGTGACGACGTTCGGCGGCGGGTCATACGGCGGGTCAGGATAGCCGAGCCCGGCCCGATGGTCCGGGCAGGGGAGATGGAAGGGCGTTGATAGAATCGGCGGGCCGTGGCTGCCCAGACGCCTGAACCAAGCGGGATCCGGGGGCTTCTCAGCCTGCTCATCGAGCAGGTCTCCGAGCTTGCCCGGCTCTACGTTGCCGCCGCGCGCCAGGAGGTGGGGGATGGCCTGAACCAACTGAAGGTGGCCGTCGTGCTGGCAGGGATCGCGCTGATCCTGCTCGCCCTGGCGGCCGTGGTCCTGGTCGTGCTGCTGGTCTCCGTCATCAGCGCCGTGATCGGGATACCCCTATGGGCGGCCGCCCTGATCGTGCTGCTGGGTCTCCTGCTTCTGGCCGGCCTGTGTGGCTGGCTTGCCTATCGGCGCCTTCGACATGCCAGACTGATGCCGGAGGAGACTATCGCCGCCGCCAGAGAGGACCTCGAGTGGGCGCAACACTGGACGAAACGCGGGTAGAGCTCGCGGCACAGCGAGCACGGGTGCGCGCCACCGCCGACCGGCTGGAGTCGGCCGTGAGGCGCGGGTTCGACCTGCGGGCCAGGCTGCGCCAGCACCCGGTCCAGACAGCAGGCGTGGCCGTGGGCCTGGCGTTCATCCTGCTCGGCGGGCCGCGGCGCACCGTTCGCCAGATCCGGCGCGCCCTGGGCGGGTCGGCCGAGGCCGAGCGGGCGTATGCCTCGCTACCGGGTGCGCTCCGCGCGCTGGTGGACGCGTCGGCGTCCGGTGGGAAGGACCGGGATGAGGCCCGACGGCAGCTGGCGCTGGCCCTCCACGCCTGGCGCGAGGACCCCAAGAACCGGAAGCGCGCCGCGCGGCTGGTGAGCGAAACCCTCGCCCCGCCGGGGCCGGGACGCGCCTTCTGGTCCTTCTTCGAGATCGCAGCGGTTACGGCTGCGGGGATCGTCGTGCGACGGGTGGTGGCGAACCGACTGGCGGACGAGCCGAAGTCGAGGCCACGGTCTGCCGGCTCGAGATCCGAAGAGACCCCGCCCGCCGATCGGTACTCCGGGTGGTCCGGACAGCGGGGCACGCCCGCCGGCCCGGCCAAGCCGACCCTGCAGCCAGCCAAACCCGCCGAGGAGTCGGCAACGCCCGCCCGGAAGCCTTCATGACCCGATCGGGTCGGATGCCGCGGTTGGTTTGCTAGACTCCGCGGGCCGCCGAGCACCCTCGTTCGGGCGAGTGGCGGAACGGCAGACGCGCCAGCTTTAGGAGCTGGTGTCGCAAGACGTGCGAGTTCGAATCTCGCCTCGCCCACCATCCATCAGAAGGTCGTACCGCTCGTGACGCTGCTCACATGATCACCGTTTCCACGCGCCCCGAGCCGGGCTCGCGGGTCCGCCTCGACATCGAAGTGCCGGCCGAAGAAGTGTCGCGCCATTTCGAAACGGCGTATCGCCACCTGGCGGAGCGGACTCGGGTCCCCGGGTTTCGGCCCGGCAAGGCGCCGCGCAATGTGATCGAGCGCTATGTCGGCCGAGACGCGGTGCTGGCCGAAGCGGTCGAGCACCTGGTCGGCGAGGGCTATGACGCCGCCATCGACCAGACCGATCTCATCCCCATCGACCAGCCCGAGGTGGAGATCGACACCGCGTCACTACGGGAGGGCGACACGGCGCGATTCGCAGCCGTGGTGGCGGTTCGTCCAACCGTGACCGTGGGGGCATATACCGACTACCCGTTCAAGCTCGAGGTGCCGCCCGTCAGCGACGAGGACGTCGAGGTGGTGCTATCGGAGCTCCGCGACCAACAGGCCACGCTGAGACCTGTGGACGACCGGGGAGCCGGGAAGGGAGACCTGGTCGCGGTCTCGTTCCGCGGCACGATCGATGGGGAGGCATTCGATGGCGGGACTGCCGACCGCCTGCCGCTGGTCCTGGGCGAGGAGCGGATGATCCCCGGCTGGGAGGACCAGCTGCTGGGCCTGCGGATCGGTGAAAGCCGGGAGTTCGACCTGACCTTCCCGGCCGATTACCGGGTCGAGGCGCTGACCGGCAAGGAGGCCCACTTCAACGTCACCCTGGTCGACCTCCGGGAGCGGATCCTGCCCGAGCTGGACGACGCGTTCGCCGCGTCGGTCACCGACGGTCAGACCCTCGACCAGCTGCGCGCCGAGATTCGCGAGGCACTGGGGCGCCGAGCCGAGGCCGAGGCGCGCCATCAGTTCGGCGACCGGATCATCGAGTTCGCCACCGCCAACGCAACCGTCGAGCTGCCCGAGGTCATGATCGCCAACGAGGTCGAGATCATGCGCGACGAGCTGCGCGCGCGCCTGGCCGAGCAGCGAATCGGGATCGACAAGTACCTCGAGCTCGCCCGCCAGACTCCAGAGGAGCTGATGGCCGAGCTTCGCGATCCCGCCAGCCGGCGCGTGAAAACCCTGCTCGTCCTGTCGGCCATTGCGGAGCGGGAGGGCATCGACGCGACCGACGCCGAGGTCGACGCCGAAGTCGAGGCCCAGCTGGCTCGCTACCCCGGCGAGCCGCGCCTCCGCGAGTACCTCGCATCGCGCCGCGGTCGGTCGTACCTGCGGATGACGCTGCGGAACCGTAAACTCGTGGATGGCCTCATCGACCGGGCCGCGCCGCCAGCGGCAACCGAAGACGCGGCTACCGAAGAAGCGGCAACCGAACCACGCGCGGAGTGAACACGATGCTCATCCCGATGGTCATCGAGAGCAGCGCTCGCGGAGAGCGGGCCTTCGACATCTACTCGCGGCTGCTCAAGGAGCGGATCATCTTCCTCGGCGAGCCGATCGAGGATCACGTCGCCAACCTGGTCATCGCCCAGCTCCTGTTCCTCGAGAGCGAGGACCAGGCGAAGGACATCATGCTGTACATCAACTCCCCGGGCGGGATCGTGACCAGCGGCCTGGCCATCTACGACACGATGCAGTACCTCAAGGCGCCGGTCAGCACCATCTGCATCGGTCAGGCGGCCAGCATGGGAGCCGTGCTCCTGGCAGCCGGGACCAAGGGCAAGCGCTACGCGCTGCCGAACTCGCGAGTCATGATCCACCAGGGGTCGGGCGGCTTCCGTGGCAACACGCCGGACATCGAGATCCAGTTCCGCGAAGTGCTGCACCTGACGGACCGGTTGATGCGGATCCTGGCCGAGCACACGGGCCAGGAATTCGAGAAGGTGAAGAAAGACGCGGATCGCGACTACTTTATGAGCTCCGAGGAAGCCAAGGCCTATGGCGTCATCGACGCGGTCTTCGAGCCCACCGGCGAGTCGCTGATCAGCATGAAGCAGGCGGCCGGCGGGACGGTGCCAACGGCCAAGGAAACTGCCGCCAAGGAAGCCGCCGCCCCGGACGCCAAGACCAAGAAATAGGTCGGGCTAGGGTTCTGTGGCCCAGGACCCCTGGCCGATACCGGAGCGTGGATAAGGCCGTGCTATCCTCGCCCGGCGATGACCACCAAGACCAAGGCTCCCTACCGCTGCTCGTTCTGCGGGAAGAGCCAGGAACAGGTCCGCAAGCTCATTGCGGGGCAGGGCGTCTACATCTGCGATGAGTGCATCAACCTGTGCCAGGAGATCATCGACGAGGAGATGGCCGAGGCGCCACGCGCCAGCCGGACCCCGCCGGCACCACTCCCCAGCCCACGCAAGATCAAGGAAGCCCTGGACCAGTACGTCATCAGCCAGGACGCCGCCAAGAAGGTCCTCTCGGTGGCGGTCTACAACCACTACAAGCGCGTCAATGCCGGCTCGGCGGTGGACGACGTGGAGCTCGGCAAGAGCAACGTGTTGCTGGTCGGCCCGACCGGGTCGGGCAAGACCCTCCTGGCCCAGACCCTGGCCCGCGTCCTGGACGTCCCGTTCTGCATCGCGGACGCCACCAGTCTGACCGAGGCCGGCTACGTCGGCGAGGACGTCGAGAACATCCTGCTTCGGCTCATCCAGGCCGCGGACTTCGACGTCCAGCGGGCGCAGCGCGGCATCGTGTACGTCGATGAGATCGACAAGATCGCGCGCAAGACCGACAACCCCTCGATCACCCGCGACGTGTCCGGCGAGGGCGTTCAGCAGGCCCTGCTGAAGATCCTGGAAGGCACCGTGGCCAACGTGCCGCCACAGGGCGGTCGCAAGCACCCGCACCAGGACTTCATCCAGATCGACACCACCAACATCCTGTTCATCTGCGGCGGCGCGTTCGAGGGCCTGGAGCGGATCGTCGAAGAGCGGGTGGGGCGGCGCGGCATCGGTTTCGGCTCCGAGGCGCAGCGCGACCCGGAGCAGCGACGTGAGCTGCTCGAGCAGCTCATGCCGGACGACCTGCTGCGATACGGGCTGATCCCCGAATTCGTCGGCCGCTTGCCGGTCGTCGTCAGCCTGGCTGCCCTGTCGCGTGACGACTTGGTCAAGGTCCTGACCGAGCCCAAGAACGCGGTGGTGCGCCAGTTCGCGAAGTTCCTGTCCCTGGACCGGGTGGAGCTCGTCTTCACCGACGACGCGCTGGAGGCCACCGCCCGTTTGGCGACCGAGCGCAAGACCGGTGCCCGCGCCCTGCGCACCATCGTCGAGGAGGCGCTGCTCGAGGTCATGTACGACATCCCCGAGCGGACCGATGTGACCAAGGTCGTCATTACCGCCGATACAATCGAGCGCGGCCGGCCGCCGATGCTCGTCACCGAGACCGATGAGTCCGGTCCACGCCGGCGCGGGAGTCGCGCCCGTGATGACGCCGCGCGCGAGGACTCCGCCCACGAGGAATCCGCCTGACCTTTACCTCTACGGTGGTACCACCGTTTGGCTGGGGCGGTACGACCGGGCGGGCCGGTTTCGCCGGGGTGGGGTACTAGGATGCTCCCAGGCGTTGATCAGCTGGCTCCTGCTGGATGGCTGAGTGCGCCAGATGGAGACGCTTCATGACGGCCACCCAACGCCGCCTCGGATTTCGCTTGAAGTGGAGCCCCGAAGGCGACCCGGTGGAGGAAGAGCAGCGAGCGGAAACAGACATGACGGAACGCGCCGAATCGGGGGTCTTCAGAACAGCTGGCGGCTGGGAGCCGGCGCGTCCGGTCGAACCTTCTGATCAGTTCCTCGATTCCCTGACTGCCGCCATGCGGCGGGTGGCCGACGATGCCCGAGAGACGAGCCTGGCCGATGCGCGGGCCGCCGTGGCGGCCAAGATCGCCGACATGCGCGTCGCGGCCGGATCCCGGGCCGAGGAGTTGCGGACCCGCGCCGAGCAGGACACCACCGGCGTCGGCGACTGGTCGCGGGCTGAGATCGTGCGGATCGAGGCCGAGACGCAGCGCAAGATCGAGCAGCGGCGCGCGCAACTGGCCGAGCAGCTGGATGAGCATGACCGAAAGGCTGCCTCCGACATCGCGGCTCTGGAGGCCCAGGTCGAGCAGTACGAGGGCGAGCTGGCACTGTTCTTCTCGCAGCTGGGCGAGATCAGCGATCCCGACACCTTCATCGCGGCCGCGCGCCGCATGCCGCGCCTGCCGCAGAGCAATGGCGAAGCGGCGCCGGACGGCGAAGCGGCAACTGACGCAGTGGCTGAGGAGGCGACGGGTGGGCATGAAGAGCGGCTGCGGCGCCTGGGCATCGATCGCGATCCCGAACCCGACCTGGCCGACGGCGACGGCGGGCCGACCAACGGCGTGGAGCCTGAATCGGAGGCGGTCGCTTCCGACGGTCCGGCACCGGTCGCTAAGGTGGCCCCGGCCTCTCCCGTGGCCACGGCCGCCGACCAGCCCGTCACCGCTCCGTCAGCTGCGCCCAGTGAACCGGTGACCACTGACGCCAGCACACTGGTGGCCGCGGTCGGGCTTGGCAGCTTCGGTGCCGTGACCTCGTTCAAGACCGCCCTCGAAAAGGCGGAGGGCGTGACGAACGTTCGCCTCAGCCTGGGCTCGGGCGGCGAGTTCATGTACAACGTCACCCACCGCGCCGACGTCGACCTCACCGCGCTCATCATTGCCGCCCATCCGGGGGCATCGGTCCAGCGCGACGACGACGGCGTTCTGCACCTGAGCGCAGGCAAGCGCCGCTAGCCTCACCGGCCAGCGCCGGGACGGGTGATAGACTCGGTTCTCGGCGCCGATCGTGAGGAGTAGCCCTCCAGACGGCCGACAGAGACGGCGGGTCCCGGCTGAGAGCCCGTCGCGGCACGAGCGGGCGAAAGTCGCACGAGAGCCGATCGGGATCCGCCCGATAGCGCGGAGATGAGGGTGACACCGGCTCGGTGAGCCGATGTCGCCGCACGAAGGTGGTACCACGGGCCCGCTCGTCCTTCGACGAGCGGGCCGGTTGTTTGATGGAGGGTGAGATGGTGAGCGGACGGGCCGAGCTACCGCCCCGCTACGCGCCGGGCGAGGTCGAACCCCGCATCTACCAGCGCTGGCTGGAGAAGGGTGCGTTCACCCCCGCACAGGAGGCGCCGCCCGGGGCGGCGCGCTTCGTCATCACGCAGCCACCCCCCAATGTCACCGGCGCGCTGCATATCGGCCATGCGCTGACTGCCACCGTGGAAGACACGCTGATCCGCTACCACCGCATGCGGGGGGACGACACGCTTTGGCTGCCCGGCGTGGATCACGCCTCGATCGGTGCCCAGTTCGTGCTGGACAAGATCCTGGCCGAGGAGGGCGAGAGCCGCGAGTCGCTGGGTCGGGAGCGATACCTGGAGCGCATGTGGCGCTTCATGGACGAGACGCGCGGCGTGATCTCGAACCAGCACCGCCGTCTGGGCGTCAGCGCCGACTGGACCCGCGAGCGCTTCACCATGGACGATGGCAGCGCCCGGGCCGTGCGCGTCGCATTCAAGCGGCTCCACGACGCAGGCCTCGTCTACCGGGGCGAGGCGCTCGTCAACTGGTGCCCTCGGTGTCGGACGACGATCAGCGACCTGGAGAACGTTCACCGCGACCAGATGGGCACGCTGTGGACCATTCGCTACCACCTCGTCGGACCCGACGGCGCTCCCGACCCGGATCAGTGGGTGGCGGTGGCTACGACCCGCCCCGAGACGCTGCTCGGCGACGTGGCGGTCGCGGTTCACCCCGACGACGATCGCTACCGCTCACTGGTCGGTCGGGAGGCGGTCCTGCCGTTCCTCGGCCGCCGGCTGCCGATCATCGCCGACCCGGTCGTCGACCCCGCCCTCGGCACTGGAGCGGTGAAGATCACGCCGGCCCACGACCCGGACGACTACGAGACCGGGAAGCGCCATGGGCTGCCGGCCATCTCGGTCCTGGACGAGGAGGCACGGATCAACGAGGCCGGCGGCGAGTTCGCCGGACTGGATCGCTTCGAGGCGCGGAGCCGGATCGTGGACCGACTGGCAGAGATGGGCGACCTGGAGGGCGAGCAGCCGCATCCCATGGTGGTGGGCCACTGCGACCGGTGCGGAACGGTGGTCGAGCCGCGCCTGTCGGTGCAGTGGTTCATTCGAACCCAGTCCCTGGCCGCCCGGGCGCTGGACTCGGTCCGCGAGGGGCGGACGCGGATCATTCCGGCCCGCTTCGAGAAGGTCTACGCCCACTGGCTGGAGAACATCCGGGACTGGGCCGTGGGCCGCCAGCTGTGGTGGGGCCATCGCATCCCGGCCTGGTTCTGTCCCGACGGCCACATCACCGTCACCGATGAGGCCGATGGCCCGTTGGCCTGCGAGGTCTGCCACCGTCCCGCCGCGGAGCTGGTCCAGGAGACCGACATCTTCGACACCTGGTTCAGCAGTGGGCTGTGGCCGTTCTCGACCCTGGGCTGGCCGGACGACACGCCGGACATGCGGCG